>CAZGON010000051.1:0-21288 GCA_964527085.1 uncultured Candidatus Competibacteraceae bacterium | reverse complement strand
GACGTCGCGGATTTTTAAAACAGCTTCTAAGTTGTGAAAACCTACGCAAGGCTGATCAATTTTGTCATGACTTTGGCGTGGAATGAGCATTTCGAGCTTATCTACCTCATATACACCCCTACCCTGTAGGTAATCATAAAAAGATAACACTGAAAAAAAATTTGACAAGATTCCTTTTATCTATTGCCTGATACCTTATAAAAAAGATATGTTTTAACGTTTAATAGGGTGCCTTGTTCAGCAAAGCACCAAACGAACTCTCCAGAATGAATCCTGTTTCCCAAAAAAATCAGGCTTCTACGCTAGTTCATAGCAGCGTTATATTCTGACAAACCAGAGATAAAAAGAGATGCTGTAAACAATTTGTTTAATGGAGCTTATCGTAGCCACATCTTTGTGTACTATTAAAGCAAAAAAAGAAAGGAATCTTTCCTAAATCTATACTGACAAAGGATGATTTCACTAGAAATAACAGTTATATTAATTACCCGTTGTTCGATAAGATATATTTTATAAAACAAAAACTAGGGCAATATTTAAAAAATGTCTACTGTTAAGATACTTTTTAAAGTAAATTTTTTACTTGGTTTAGCCACCATAATTGGATTATTCAATAATATTATAATTGCAGCCTTTTTTGGGTTAACTAGAACTTTAGACGCTTACTTTGCTGCCTGTTTGATTCCAAATTTTTTTATGATTTTGTTTATTGATTATATGGGTAAAAATTTTTTGCCAGTTTATAGCAAAGTAATCAAGGAGGATAAAGAAAAATCATCGATGATAACATCATCAGTAATCAACGTTGTTCTAATTTTTTCTATATTTACAACCATAATAATAGTCATTTTTTCAGAACCCATATTTGCATTAATATTACCAGGCTTCAGTCAAGAAAATATACAAGAAGTTACTAAAATTTTTTTTATTATTGCACCAACAATTGTGTTAAGGTCAGTAGATAAATTTCATGAATATATATGGCAATATAATGAAAAATATACTCGTGTAGCTTTTTCTAATATTTTACCTCCAGCAGCAGTGTTACTCACGATTTTATTAGGAGAAGATTTATTAGGACTTTACTCCTTACCGTTAGGTTTTTTAATTGGTCATATCTTAACGTTTATTTTACTAACAATCGGAGTAGAATATCAGTATCGCTTCTATATAAACTTAAGAGAAAAACGTGTCAAAAGTATATTTTTTAATTCTGGAATAATGATGACAAGCGGGTTTATAACTAAATTAAGAAATATAATACAACAATTTTTTGCTTCGCAGTTAGAGGCTGGCGCAATCTCTGGTTTGGCATTAGCTGAGCGATTGTGCGCACCTTTAAGTACTCGCGCAACGGTTGGCGTCAGAATGGTGGTTTTTTCGAGGTCTTCTAAAGCTATAGCTAACGGAAATATAGAAGTGTTCAGTGAGCTGTACAAAAATTCTGTCATATTAATTTCTTTTCTTATGATTCCTGTTATTGTTTGGGTCGATATCAACTCAGCAGAAATCACGAAAATTTTATTTATGAGAGGTGAATTTAATGCAGAAATGAATCGACTTACGAGTCTTGCACTGCTTGGATTGTTTCCATCTGTC
Source organism: uncultured Candidatus Competibacteraceae bacterium (assembly GCA_964527085.1). GTDB lineage: Bacteria > Pseudomonadota > Gammaproteobacteria > Competibacterales > Competibacteraceae > CAYRGG01. The sequence goes on along the minus strand of CAZGON010000051.1, from coordinate 19,689 downwards.
ATTTTCCTCGGCCTAATTCCCATATTATTAAGTGGGTTTTATGCACTTAATAAGATTTATGTACCTGCCTTAACTGGTCCCATTACAACCCTTTTTTATTTCGTTTCTATATGGTTTTTAGTGGATAAATTTGGGGTGTTGGGAATAGCGTTATCGACAACTTTTGCAGCTTCCATTCAGTTTTTCCTCTTGTTATTTTTTTTAAAAAAGGAATCACATGTGTTTTCAGTATCACAGGTGACTTTAAAAATACTAACATATACATTTGTGGCATTAATTTCTTTTTATACTACAGAATTTATTGCGGGATCATTAGTTGACGAAAACTTATTAGGTTTGATTTTTTCTTCTACTCTCGGTTTAGTTTTATATTTATGCTTACTTTGGATTTTTAAAGATTATGGTTTTGAATACGCAAGAAAAAAGCTATTCGCACAGTCTAAAAAGAAAGATGTAATGCGACCTTAATGATTTGTATTTGTTGATGAGCGATAAAGTTTTTTATATTACTAATATCATATTTGATTTTAAAGTTAGCATGAACACAATTAAAAAGAAAATATGCATTATAATTCCAACTCATTGGGAAGCCCGTATGGGTGGCGCACAGTATCAGGCAAAAATCTTAATTCATCAACTTTTAAAAAAACACAACTGTGAAATATATTACCTAGCGCGAAGAATAGATCTGGACTTCAAACCGCAAGGATACCAAATTGTACAAATACCTAGTTTAAAAGCAACTCGTAAATACGGTTTTTTTTTCGATACTTTTGGTTTATTAAGAATTTTAAATCAATTAAATCCTGATATTATCTATCAACGAGTTGCATGTGCTTATACTGGAGTGGCAGCGTATTACTCAAAAAAATCAAATTGCAAAATGGTATGGCATGTTGCGAATGATAAAGATTTTTATTTTATAGAAAAGAAGAAAGGTCGGAGTTATTTGCCTCACAAACTTTTAGAGGTAAAATTCTTAAAATATGGCATTTTAAATGCTACCAATATTGTAGTCCAAAATAAGTATCAAGCCGAAAAACTACAACTTTATTTTGGCCGCACACCTAACGCATTAATTCGCAATTTTCATCCCTATCCATCTGAAACCCTTAATAAAGGTTTGCCCATCAAAGTAGTTTGGGTTGCCAACTTTAAGGATTTTAAAAGACCTGAAGTATTTATTGATTTGGCAGAAAAATTTAAAAGTCGTAAAGAATTACAGTTTATTATGGTAGGTGCTCCGACCGAAGATAAAAAGTGGCAAGAAAGCTTAATGCAAAGAATAATAAAGCTAGATAATCTTAAATATCTTGGACCACTTAGTCAGAATGAGGTCAACCAGCTTCTTGCTGAATCACATATCTTTGTAAATACCAGTTTGTATGAGGGATTTGCGAATACATTTATCCAAGCATGGATGAGAGAAGTACCGGTAGTTAGTTTAAATGTAAATCCAAATAACGTATTTATCGAAAACGAAATTGGTTTTCTTTCCGGTAATTTTGATAAAATGTGTCAAAATATAAATGTCTTAGTAGAAAATTCTGAATTAAGATCTAAAATGGGTGTTCAAGCTCGTGACTATGCTTATAGAATGCACTCTGAAAAGAATCTTAATGAATTGATTTATCTTTTATTAGATGAGAGGTGAACTTTTATAGCAAAACCCTATCCCTAATTTGAGCACAACTTTTGCTGATGTGCTTGTATCGGCCCACCGTCGATTGTAGGGCGTTTTCAATTTTTCAATAGCTGATCAACCGAAGCTGTTGACCACTTCTAATGGTGTTTGTACAGAGCCTAGAGTAGTTTGTATATTACGTTTACCGATTTACTATAAAGTTTAGTTTAAACTAAATATTTTTACGCTACCCACCTAATCCCAGTTTTGTCAAAAAATACCAGGTACTGGTATAACATACTTGGTCAAGCTTTTGATCTGGTTTGGGAACTAAGTTTTTGTAAGTTTTTACTTTTAAAATCAGTTGAAGAAAATAGATCGTTATGTTATTTAACAAATGTTAGTAAAAATTTAATTTAGTTTTTTAACTAATCGGTTTAAATAAGCTTTTTGAGTATTTTTAGAAGTTACGCAGTTGGATTGATAAAAATTTGATTTTACTAAGAAAACGCTCGTTCGCTAAGCGGTCACAAACTTATGAAAATCAACAATTTAAGTTTTCAGCCGCGTAACCCCTAAATTCTAATAAATTACTATTATTAATATGGTTGCAATGGTTGCAGTTTCATCCTCAAAACATCGTCGTCTTAGAATTGCCTACATTGGACTAAGGGGTGTGCCTGCCACCTTCGGTGGTGTTGAGCGTCATGTGGAAGAAATCGGAAGTCGGCTCGCAGCACGAGGCCATCATATTACCGTCTATTGCCGACAAGGTTATGTAGGAGACGATTATCAGACAATGTACCGAGGCATGCATGTTGTCAAATTACCAACCTTATCAAGTAAGCATTTTGATGCCATTGTGCATTCTTTTTTTTCTACAGTCCATGCTCTATATGGACGTTATGATATATTGCATTTTCATGCACTTGGCCCTGGCGCTATGGTTATCTTACCCTGGTTGCTGAGGCATAAGGGTACTGTACTTACTATTCACGGTCTTGATAATGAGAGAGCTAAATGGGGTAGATTAAGTAAAATAGTATTACATATTGCTCAATGGCTTAGTATTCGGCTTTCTCGAAAAATTGTGGTTGTAAGTCGCACCCTTCAGCAGCATTACTGGCTAATGCATAATCGTAAGACGACATATATTTCAAACGGCATACCGAATTTTGAAGCTTTACCAGCACGTCGTATAGAAGAAAAATTTGGTTTGGAACCTAATAAATATTTTTTATTTGTAGGTCGATTTGTTCCAGAAAAAGATCCTGCCGGACTTATTAGAGCATTCAAACAAGTCAAAACTGACTATAAGTTGGTACTAGTAGGAGGATCAAGCTTTACGGATGACTATGTCAATGAACTACATCGACTAGCTAAATTTGACCCTAGAGTATTTTTACCTGGTTATGTGTATGGTGAAGATCTTATTGAATTGTTTTCAAACGCTGTAGCATTCATTCAACCCTCTAAGCTTGAAGGACTTCCCATCACATTACTTGAAGCTGCGTCAATAGGAACACCTATAATTGTCAGTAATATTGGTCCTCATCTCGAAGTTGTTGGCAATACCCAAAAATTGGGTGTTGAAGTTTTCTCGGTTGGTGACCAAGCTGACTTGGCTAACTCTATAAATCGAGTATTAAACGATCTAACTACGGCACAAAGGGGTGGTGCCGAACTCCAAAAAAAAGTACGTCAAGAATACAATTGGGACAAAGTAACAGAAAGCATTGAAGATGTTTACATAGAGAGTAAAAATAACTTAAAAAAATCCAATTACTGTAAAAAAAAATAACTTAATTATATTTTTTTATTAAAATTAGCTCTAAATAAAAGTTTCACCACAACAGTAAATGGATGTAATACTAAATCCAAATTTTAACTATAACTATAATAAGCCAATATTATAATAATTAAATAAACGAAGCATCAACTGACATTTTAAAGTTGAATAGACATAGCGCTGATAAAAACAGGTGCGTTTTGATACAAGAAAAGAAACCCAAGTTACTATCCCTCCATAACTATCATTACCGCAGAGGTGGCGCCGAAGCGGTTTTTCTAGAGCATGATGCATTATTTCGTCAAAAGGGATGGGAAACTGCTGTTTTTTCAATGCATCATCCTAAAAATGAACCTTCTCCATGGCAAGAGTATTTTGTAAATGAACTAGAATTTGGCCATCAATATTCTAGGTGGCAGAAAATTACCATGGCGGGTAAAGTTGTTTATTCTTGGGAAGCAAGAACTAAGTTAAAGCGTTTGCTCGATAGATTTCAACCGGACATTGCCCATGCACATTCTATTTATCACCATATCTCGCCATCTGTACTCTCATTGTTAAAACACCAAAATATTCCGGTTGTTTTGACAGCTCATGATTTAAAGCTTGGTTGTCCAGCTTACAAAATGCTAACCCATGATGGTATTTGTGAGCGCTGTAAAAATGGAAATTTTATTAATGTTGTTAAACATCGATGTATTCACAATTCATTAATGCCTAGCATGCTTATTGCTATAGAATCAAGTGTACATAAAATTTTAAATATATATAAAAAAAATGTTGAAAGAGTTATTGTTCCAAGCCTTTTTTATAAAACAAAACTGATTGAATGGGGTTGGCCCGAAGAAAAGATAATTTATATTCCAAATTACATTCATATTGATAAAATTCGACATCAAACTAAGGCAGGAGATTATTTTTTTTACTTTGGTAGACTTTCACCGGAAAAGGGCATTGATACTCTAATTCAAGCCTCTATAAAGGCTGGTGTGAAGCTTTACATTGCAGGCACCGGACCATACGAAAAACATCTCAAGTCAATCGCGAATTCTTCTGAAAATATTAAATTTCTTGGTTGGAAAAATCAAAATGAACTTTCCACGTTGATTCAGCTTTCTCGAAGCACAGTCTTGCCATCAGAGTGGTATGAAAATGCACCTGTTTCGATCCTTGAATCTTACGCAAATAGTAAACCAGTCATTGGAGCTCGTATTGGAGGAATTACCGAATTAATAGTTGAAAACGAAACAGGTTATCTTTTTCCAAGTGGATCTGTAGATAAACTTTCAATGTTGCTTGAGCAAGTAAACAATCAGTCCGACCAAGTCATCATTGATATGGGACATAAAGCTCGTGAGCTTGTGGAATCTAATTTTACAGCTGATAATTACTTTAACAAAATCACATCTCTGTATAAGACAATACGTTAACATTTTCTGCATACATAGAAAACCGCAATAAGGTAATTACCAGTAGCTACTAAAAAGCACCAAACTAAAATACCATCTCACTTGTGGTGCAGGGCCTAAATAAAATACACCTAGAGTAGAGTTCTTCACAAAAAATTAGACACAGAAAAGAAGTTATAACTAATGTGGCAGGAGTAATGATTAATAGCATCGCCATAGTTATAAAAAATTAATCATGATATAAAAAATTGATTAATGTGAATTAAGTTTATTTAATTAAGTTAAATTTCTTATTTTTGGAATAAGTATGTCTAAATACATCTATATATGTTCAGCAGGTCATTCAGGTTCTACTCTCTTAGATTTACTGATTGGGTCTCATTCAAGAGTAGCCTCTTTAGGAGAAATCAGCCAATTACCTAAGAATATTTCATTAGATACTCTTTGCACCTGTGGAAAAAAAGTTCGTTCTTGTTCACTCTGGCAAAAAGTCATAGACGAGATGAATAATAAATTTGATACAAATTTCTTCCAACAACCATATTCCTTAAATTTAGGTTATTTTAAAGCTGGCACTGTGATTGATAAATCGCAAGCAACTCTATTCAATGAAATTAAACGTAAATTAGTATTGGGCATGAATTATTTTAACTTAAAATATCAAGCCCATCTGTTTGACATTTTTTTAGGTAGTATTCGTGAAGGTGTTAGAAATAAGTTTATTTTATACGATATAGTCGCAAATATACTTGATGTTGAAAAAATAGTAGATTCATCAAAATATTATATTGATGCTGTGAATTTGTACCAAGCAAATCCCAATGACGTTAGAATTATACTGTTAGTAAGAGATGGAAGAGCTGTATTTTACTCAGGATTAAAGAAAGGTTTTTCTGAAGCTGATGCCTTAAATGCATGGAAAAGATATTATTCAAGAGCATTGCCATTGCTAAAGAGATTAGTGGCAAATGAGCATCTTCTGTGGGTTAATTATGAAAGTCTTGTTTCGAACCCGTCTATGGAAATGAAACGGATATGCGGTTTTCTTGACTTAAACTACGAAGAGACAATGCTGAATTTTTCTACAAAAACTCATCACTCTACCAATGGCAACGACATGAGATTCAGAAAAAATTCTGAGATTAAAATTGATACCATTTGGAAACAAAAACTTCTGAACTCTAACTTGAAGTATTTTAATTCTAAAGCGTATAAATTAAATAGGATTTTAGGGTATGAATAATGATTAAACTTCAACAATTAAAAGACACAAATTTTTTAACGTATAAGCATCATCGAAGTATTCAAAACTGGAGACAATTTGCTCATTATGTAAGAGGAGGTAACTATAAACTATTGTGCAATTTGGATGATTTTTCTAACTCTATCCTCGTTGCTGGATGTCAGCGATCTGGCACAACGGCTTTATCAAGATTGATAACAGAAAGCTCTGGTATGACTAAATTTTCATTTGGAAAGGATGATGAGCTAGATGCAGCCCTTATACTGTCTGGTCAGGTAAAATACAAAAACCAGGGTCGTCATTGTTTTCAAACTACTTACTTAAACAACAACTACTGTGAATATTTTGAGCATCAAAATTATAAACTGATTTGGGTGCTTCGTAATCCTTATTCGGTAGTCTATTCTATGCTCAATAATTGGAAGCTAGCAGCGCTTAATAGACTTTTTAAAGACTGCGGGGTTGCTTTATTAAGCCAAAAAGAGACTGTACGGTTTAAAAACTTTGGCACCCTATCAATCTCAAAGGTAAGGCGAGCTTGTTTTTCTTACGCCGCTAAAACATCTCAGACATTTGATTTAAAAAGAAAATTTGATGGCGACAGATTAATAATCATTGATTATGACGAGTTAGTACAAAAGAAAGAGCATTTGCTGCCAAAAGTATATTTTTTTTTAGGGCTTGATTACAGACCTGAATATGCCAATAAACTTAATAAAAAAAGTCTTATCAAGGCCAAAAAACTTTCTGATAAACAAGCAAGGGAAGTAGACAAAATCTGCTTAGAAACCTATCAAAACGCAAGAAAGCTAATATCCGAATAACAATAAATGTTAGCCATTATAATTACAGAAGAAGCTGATTTGTGTAGTTGTACATAAATAATTATATTTTGTATAGATCTGGATTACTATAATAATTTACAGCAATCCTTTACTACATTATTAACTTATAACTTACATCAATAAAAATTTTCTGTTATGAATAAGATTACTAATTTTATTAATGAAAAAAAAACTATTATTATTTTAATTTCAATCACTTTGATTGGATTTTATTTGCGAATAAAGAACTTAGGTGAACTTGGGTTTAGATGGGATGAAGATATCACTTCACTCGCCGTTAAAGGAATTTTAGAAAATGGTTACCCACTTTTACCAGCTGGGATGATTTATCCACGTTCTGGAATATTCCTTTATTTTCACACATTATCCGCCCAAATTTTGGGCTTTAGCGAATTTTCTTTACGTTTACCTGCAGCACTTTTTAGTGTGGCCACAATACCCATGGCTTACTTATTTTCTGCTAAATTACTTAACAATAAAATTGCTATTTTAGTAGCCATATGTTTTGCTATTTCGGTTTGGCAGATTGAAATGGCGAGGAATGCGCGAATGTATGCTCCTTTCGCATTCTTTTACATACTTACAGTTTTTGCTTTTTACTATTATCATATCGAGAATCCAGATAAAGATAGAAAATATTTAGTCTTAATTTTAGCTTTATTTACTGTAACCCTTCATCAACTTGGTTTTTCCCTAGCACTTCTTTATCTATTCCCTCTATTAATCAAAAAATCATCTTATAAAAGCTGCCTTTACTTAATTTTCAACTTTTCTATTATTATGATTTTCTTTTTAATCTGGGATAAAATGCAGTTATATTTAATGCATATGCCTGTGCATTCAAATCAACAATCGGTAGACACGCTGGTCCAGCAAACTTCAAACGTACCGTCACTAGTTAACCAAATCCTTGGGTTTATAAAAGGTATGTTAGACCAGTTCTTAACTCCTTCATTTGATTTAATAGCAACTTTATACAAACAATCCACCCTCGCCTTTTATTTAATTTCAGTCATCTATTTTGGAAGCTGTTTTATCTATTTTAAGAATATAAAACATAAATCATTTATTTCTCATATCTTAATCTTTGTTATTTTATTATTTTCATTTTTACAACAGTTTACTCTCGTTTTTTTAAGCATTTTTCTCTATCTATTGATTCAAAAAACAGGACTATTAGCTTTAAAAAATTTGGAAACTAAAAAGTTACTTACATTTTCACTCATAACTTTTTTGCTTTGGATTTTATTTGGCTATTTCTTTGTGAGTTCAAACGAATACTTTGAGGCAGAGAAAAATGGTCAGCTAACTTATATTTTAAAAACAATACTTGGATTTCCAAGCTTTTATGTGATTTGGGCTTTTATGTTGGAGCGCCCCATTATGTCTCTACTCGCTATAATGGGTCTAACTTGGTCGTTTCACGTAATTTCGCAGGATTTAAATAAAACAAATTTGAAATTTTTGCTGTACGTGTTTTTAGTTCCTCTTTTTGTGACAGGATTGTTTAAAGCTGATTATCAAAGCTTTCGTTATGTAATGCATTTTGATGTTTTGTTCTTTAGCTTTGTTGCTTTAGGATTGGTCAAATCGAAAGACTTAATACATATATTTTTGACGATTTATTCAAGCCAGACCCATCATGAGTCGTCATTGTTTAATTTTTTTGCTCGTAATATCCAGCATCGTTCAACCAATATATTAATAACTTTTTCTATTGTTCTAGCTCTATTTCTGACTGATTTAAGTCCATTACGAGCTTGGTATCTACCGCAAAGTGAATATGGTGAAAATCAATTTTTCTTAGGTTTGATAAATTTGAGATACTATCCAGACCAAAAAACACCAGCACTGTATGTCAAGAAAATGTCTGATAAGGAAGATCTTATTATTGTTTTGGACTCGCGAGAACAATATAATTATATAGGTAGGGTAGATTATTGGATTAGAACAGATATATATGCTAGACAAACTTACCATAGTAATGGAAAAATAAGAGATCTATATGTGGACACACCTCTAATAACTAGCCTTACAGAATTAAAACGTATTTTAAAAATAAATAATGGACGTCGGATCTGGATTGTAGCATCTTCCCGTATGCTCACTCAGACTCGAGCTGTAGATCAGAATATTAAAGATTTTTTTCAAGAGCTGTCTGAAAATGTAGTTTACGTGGGTCAAGATGAGGATACCAAAGTCTATAAACTTTAATAGCACCTGCAATTTTTTTGTTCGGTTTATAAAAATCCCCCTGAGTGAGTTGAGTCAGGATATATTCTATATATTACCAATCATAACTAGGGGGGTTTTTTTGCTCAGGATCAATTACTAATAGGCTAATTTCAGTAAAGTCAATTAGAAGCTGTTTTAAAAATCCGCGACGTCCGCGAACTCAAGGCGCAGCCCCTTCGAGCAGCGCAGTTTACATAAAGTAAATGAGCAGTGGAGAAGGGGCTGCAACGCCGAGTCAGCGGATATGAGCAATTTTAAAACAGCTTCTTAAACTAGAGCTTTTCGCTTTAACTGTATACAAGGCAGCCGAGACAAGGTGCGCGCAAGTATACATATAGTACATGAGCACGCTGAGACCGAAGGCTAACACCGTGTACAATTGAATAGGAAATGCTCTAAATATAGACTTAGAGCTGAGTGAATCTGCCGTGTACCGTTTTGTCTGAATGTCGGCTTCATCTGTATTTCCTATTTATAAAACTATTTTTTTTGGCGTAGCTGATTATATTCTTCTAAAACAATATCTGCCATCTTTGAGTTGGTTCTGTACTTCTCTACATACAACCGCCCTCGACTTCCCATTTCTTTAGCCAACTCCGAGTTTTCTAATAGATATAAAACTGCTTGAGCAAATTTAGTTTCATCCCAAGGGGTACATAGGCCACAACCACTTTCGGTTATTACTAAAGACTGCTCTGGATGATCATTACCAACTACAGCTTTTCCCATAGCCATATATTCAATAAGTTTGGTTGGAGATGTGGAATTTAAAATAGGAGTTGGAAAATAAGGTGAAACACATACAGCAGCTTCTCTTACGTACAGCCATGCGTCAGACATAGGTAAATAACCTGTAAAAACTACAGCATGTTCCACTTGCAGGCTTTTAATTTCATTTAAAAGGAATTCTTCGTCTTTTTTATTTTCTCCAGAGCCAATAAAGATTAGTTGAACATTTGGTTTGTATATTAATATCTCTTTTAAAACTCTAACTAAAAAATCTAATCTCCGTTCTCGGATAAGGGTACCCAAATAAACAATACTATTTTCTTTTACTAAATTATGTGTAGTTTTTTCGTTAGCACCTTCAGAAAAGGGTATATTTTCTAAACTTAGGGATCCTGGAATTGGAGTCATCTTTTCTAATGGAATTCCTTTTGCTTGAATGTCTTTTTTCATTTGTTCACTCTGAACGAATATATGATCTGCAGCAGGTAGAATTATCTTGTAAAGAACAAACTCAAAAAAAACACCACGCATATAATAAAATTTTCGATAGCGGGCAACATTTTGTTGAGCTGCATAGATGTTTGCTTCTGCATGAGGGTAAGCAAGCCAATACACAAAATGCGTTTTACTAAATCGCGCTAAGATTAAAGCAAACAAAGCAGAAAGATACTTATCTTTTACTTGTATAATATGATATTTATTTCTAAAAGTTAGTTTAAACATCCTCAAATCATTTCGTATGAAATTTAAATTTTTAATAAGTCGATGCCACCTACTTGACCCGTTGTTGCTGCTTCCAATATAAATGTTTCCTTTCCCATGTTGAATAACGTAGGGTTTATCACAGGGGTCGCCAGAGGGTAAAACCCAATCGATTAAATGACCTCGATTGACCAATTCTTCCCAGAATATTGCACGGGCAGCTGGACGATAGGGAGGATAACTATCGGAAGTGATAAAAAGAATTTTTAATTTATTAATATTTCCGCAAGGCACGGTCAAGTTTTCCTATTCTTAATAAGATATAAGATTTGAATATTTCAAAATTTTAAGTAACAAGCAATTAGCTTTTGGAGTGCAGCAACTAGCCTTAAGTTGTCAATAAACCTTTTTCTAATCGTATTTATCAAAATACCACTAAATTTATAAAATTAAGTTAAGCTAAAGACAAACTCAATTTTTTATTTCAACCACTTCAAGCATTTTCAACTGCTAGTTGACATTTTTCTTAAAAGATTTATGATGTAAATTGTCTTTTAAAAGCACCTTAAATATAAAAAAGTATTATTATTTAACAACACCTGTCTCAATGTATGGATGAACCCTTGATCTTTCTTCAAATACTTGTTTATGCTTCATAAAAGCTATACAACCACAAAAGTACCAAAACAAATATCCAATTGCATTATCTTGAAACATACTTTTGTAAAAAAGACCAAGAAACATAATAATGATTACTGCCGCCCAGCCTAATCCAATAGAACCTTCTAAGCCAGGCTTTTTACCGATATGAAGAGCATCTTTAAAAATAAAGATTAAAAACAGACAATATAAAAACAACCCCAGGATACCTATTTCCCATATAAAATCACCAATAGTAGTCATACCAAATCCCAGAAGATAACTCTCCTCAGCATATTTTCCTGTAAAACCAGGCATAAAAGAAGGAGCAGCATTTCCTATTCCAACACCAAACACTAGTTTCCAACCATCATCAGACAAAAATCGAATTGGCAAGATAACACTGTCTATTTTTCCTAGGTGTATGGAAGATTTTGAGTCCTCAGTTTTATAAAGATATTCCTTAAGGTTGTCTTCTTGAGTATAAAAATCGACAATACTTTCAAAGCCACCAGTTTGAGCGTAACGAACCTGACGAAACTGATTATAAACACCTACAAATGCTGACAACGCAAAAACACCGATTAACATTAAAGTCACCATTTGTTTAAATTTCTCTTGGGTTTTAGGCATCAAAACTGCTGGCAGCATTAGCGCCATGGGTAGTAAAACAAAAGACGCCTTAGTTTCGTTTAATGTTGTCGGTATAAAAAGCACAATAAAAATAACTATTAGCCACGATAGTTTAAGTTGTTTTTTTAAATAAAAACTCATGGCCATGCAGATTGAGCAAGCTAAAAAAACAGTTAATATTCCAGATGTAGTTAAAGTACCGGTTATCGGATCACCAGTATGCATTTGATGGCTAAATTGTACAAATCTTTGATAAACTGATAATGGACTCTGAATTAACGCCAGAACAAGGATAATTTGTAGTTGTTTTTTTATTTGATTATCCGATATATTTGATATAGCCGGTAAAAAAAAGAAAGGAAAAAATTTTAGATAATTGCGAAGCCCTGCAATTGTGGTCTCCACTGATACTGATTGAACAACCAAACCATAAGAAAAATGAATTAAGATTAATAACAGTAGGATAAAGTACTTTTGCCCTATGGCAATTCCTTTATCCATCCCAAAACGCAGTACCACTAAAACTATTACTATTGCTGAGAGCAACTCTGGTATCAAGGTTATTTTTTGGTTAATTAATCCAAGTTTAAGCGAAAGATAATCGAGGATAAAAACGGATAAGAATATTAAAATAATCATTTATAACATTTCAAATAAAAATAAGTTTTTTACTGTTTTACTTAATGCAGTGAATAAGTGTGAGTGAAGTCAACTACTAAAGCCAAGGTTTTTTATTGCCAAGCCCTACCGAAGATGGCGAACAATACTTGATCCACTGTCAACCCATCATTAGAGTGATAATATTAAAGTTAAATTTCTGAGCTAATTTCTTAGATTACACCGTCAGTATCAATTTTATATTTCCGTACAACCAGACCATGATTATGCCAGACAAAACACCCATTGATAACTAACTTGAAACTCAATTTAACAGTTTTAACAGTTGATAATCATGAGCCAAGCATCTAAAATTTAAATATTTTATGAGGCAAAGAGGTCAAAACAAAGCCACAAGCGAGTAGAGTTGGTTTTTAAAGCAACCTTGAACTTAGCTGTTTATAGAAAAGCATTTAAATTCAATAATTAAAGGATTCCATCAATAATCTAAAAACCATTGACGGTCCGGGATTCCTCAATTATTAAACAATTAAAATTGCGCTAAAGCAAGCAGCTTTCTGCAGCAACGTCTGCTAGACTTCGCAATATCAGGCATGATAACAATCGCCAAATGCTGAAGCCTATCAACAAACAATAGCTCGCCAACAAGAATCCGTTAAGTATTAGTTTTTTATAAACATTACAGCAATTTAGATTGATTTTTATTCTAGAAGAAAATCATTTTCATAGGTTGTCTCCCAAAAACTGAGTTCTTGGTTATACTTAGCTGACAAATTACCAGGTCTGTAATCCTGTCGACGTTTCCAGCGCTGTTTGGTGCCTTGATGTAAGTCGTCAAAACTTCCGGTAATTTCCCGTTCTTTTTGACTTGCTAACCGATAAATTCCTTTTGGGGTGTTATCAAAATCGACAGTGAAATCAGGATTGACGCCTGTGGGTATGGTGGATTTATCTAATGAAAGTCCGAGTTTAAGGGCTTCAATCTGCTCCATCATCCATTGCAAAGAGCCATCAGAAAGACCGCATTTGTGCTCGTCTCCACCACCAATACAACCGTGATCGCCAGGAAACCAAACTTGTTTTAACACTTGGTGAGGATTGTTAGGGGATTGCCGCATAGGAGTCACATCAAACACGGCTCGTAACTCATCAACCGCCACTGCATGAAAAGCATATTGAATAATGCGGCTTAGCTGAGTGTCGTGAAACCGGTATTTTTTGTTAAGCCAGGTGTCGATGGGTAAAAAGGGCAGTTGGTCAGGAACACCTAGAGCGCCCACAGTATCCCAACAACCTAGCAAAGTAATAGGAATCACATCACCGTTCTGTTGCTTGAATGTCTGCGCTTCGGGACTACTGGGTTTGATATCGGGGTCACGATAAAGCTTATAGGCTTTAACGGCATTACAAATTGTAGGCCGGGAAACTAATCCGGAACAATACATCATGCCAGCCAGGCTACGGACTGTATAAGCGCCTCGGCTCCAACCAAACAGATAAACTTCATCGCCGGGTGAGTAATTGAGGCTGAGAAAGCGATAGGCTTCTTGAATATTTTTGTCGATACCCCAACCGAAGGCACCCCCCACGATTTTTTTAAAAGCGGACTCGGTGCCTACCCCCTCATCGTAGAAAACAATTTGAGGGACACCGTCATTAGCCATCGCTTTAATGGCTTGGGCGATTTTAATGACATTGGTGGGATAAATATTATCGAGACGCTGCCAGGTGCCATCGCAGCAAATAATAAGACGCTTCATAGAAATCCCTCCGCAACTTAGCTTTCCTTACCAACATATAACAATAATAGTTCAGCGCCGTAAAATATTATACAAAGCGCGGGTGAAATATTTACTAAGGCTGGACTTACGCAGCTCGTTCCAGAAGACGCCGTAAATACCTCCCTGTAGGCTTGACGACGGCCGTCCAGGCCGCCGACACTTCTTACACGAGCTACCCAAGTCCTGTTGTGCGTAAATCCTATAAGGGTTACCTGGCCTCAACCACCGGTCTAAAAAAATACCACCCATACCTGATCAATGATAGTTAATTTGCCACCACTGCCCTAGTATCGCGCGCGATCATAAGTTCCTCATTGGTGGGAATAACCCATACGGATACCGGGCTATCGACGGCACTAATACGCGGCCCTCCCCTTTCGTTGGCCGCTTTATCGAGCTTTACACCCAACCAAGCCGCCTGCTCACAGATGCCGGCCCGCACCTGGGGGGTATGTTCGCCAATACCGGCGGTAAACACCAATCCGTCAAGGCCACCCGCAGCAGCGGCCATGGAACCCAAGGCACGGGCAGCCCGATAAATAAACAGATCCACGGCCTCCTTAGCATGGGGACTGCTGCTCGCTAGCAAATCACGCATGTCATGGCTAATGCCCGACACCCCTAGCAATCCTGATTCCTGATAGAGCAGACGCTCTATGGCCTGGGCATCCATACCCTTTTCTTGGAGCAAGTACAACAGGATTCCAGGGTCCAAAGCACCGGGGCGAGTCCCCATGAGCAACCCATCTAAGGTGCTAAAACCCAAGGTACAGGCCACGCTTTTACCGTTTACTAGCGCACATAGACTTGCCCCATTACCGAGATGAGCCGCCACCGTGCGACCCTTAGCGGCTTTGGGGTCATAGTTTGGCAATTCGCTGGCGATGTATTCATAGGACAGTCCATGAAACCCATAGCCACGCACCCCTGCGTCGGTTAATGCCCGAGGCAACCCATAGTGTTGGGCTAACGGCGGGATAGTGCTATGAAACGCCGTGTCAAAACAGGCCACCTGGGGGAGCTGGGGGTTGAGTCTGGCGATGGATTGAATCGGCGCTAAATTAGCAGGTTGATGCAGCGGTACCAGGGGAATGAGGGCTGTTAGCGCCTCCATGACGGTCTCGGTAATTCTAACCGGGGTACGGCAGCGATCACCGCCCAACACCACTCGGTGTCCTGCTGCTTTGAGGCGAGTAGTACCTAAGTAATCTTGAATCCAGGCTAACAGCTCCGCCAGCAAGCTGTCCCGATCGGCCTCATCCTCACTCGCCCATACTTTTTCAGCCAGCACGCTTTTGTTGGTATCCTTGGCGATAAATCGAGGTTGCGCACCAATACCCTCCACCTGACCAGTGGCTATAACATGCAGATCAGCTTGCCGGTCAGCCGCATCGAAAAGGGAAAATTTAATACTGGAGGAGCCCGCATTGATAACCAGGATAGCCTCGCCCATGTTAGATCTCTCGTAAACTTTGCAAGGGTGGTCGCAGCAATACAGACCGGGTCCCTAAAAGCCCTGCCACGCTGACGCCTAACACGCCACCGCCGATACCCAATACCCATACCCACACACTCGGTCTAAAGGATAAATCGAACAGATAGACCCCCAACACATAACCCAGCACCGTCGCCGCCAGCGCCGCTAATAAGCCTGCCAATAATCCCAACACGGCAAACTCTGCTAATAAACCTTTACGGATAATCTCTTTAGATGCCCCAAGGGTGCGTAGCATTGCTCCTTCAAACAGACGTTCGTCCTGGGTCGCTTGAATCGCCGCATATAACACTACCAGTCCAGCCATCAACGTAAACAAAAACACATAACGTACCGCCATAATCACACGATCAACGATTTCTCGAACTTTATTAAGAACAGCTTCCACATCGAGTACTGTCACGGAAGGATAAGCCCGCACCAGATCAGCCAACAGCGGTTTCTGAGATGGCGGCAAGTGAAAACTGGTAATCCAAGTGGCCGGATAGGTCTCGATGACATCGGGCGGAAACACCACAAAAAAATTGACGTTAAAAGAATCCCATTCCACACTACGCAAACTCACCACCCGAGCGTCGATAAACTGGCCCCCAATACGAAACCGCATGGTATCGTTGAGGTTGATACCGAACAACTCGGCAATTCCCTGTTCCACGGAAATCACCGGTTGGCCTTGGTCTTCTTGCTGCCACCAACGTCCTGCGACAATTCGGTTATCGGTTTGCAGCATCTGGTTCCAGGATAGATTAAACTCCCGCTCTAGCAATCGTTTTGCTCGATCATTGGCATAATCCTGGGGCTCTACGGCGCGTCCGTTGATACCTACCAAACGTCCACGCACCATGGGATAGAGACGGGTTTCTTGTACCCCGCGGCTGCGCAGAAGCGCCTGCACACCCGCCACTTCCTGAGGCTGAATATTGATTAAAAAATGATTTGGCGCATCCTCTGGCAAGTTTGCCTGCCAACTCGCCAACAAGTCGTTGTGAACCAGGGACAACATCAGCAACACCATGATGCCCAGCCCCAACGCCACCACTTGCACAGCGCTGCCCGCACCGCGACGGGCCACGTTGGCTAAACCAAAACGCCAAGCCACCCCCACTCGTCCACGCAGTAGCGTCAGCCCCTTCACCAAACCCATGGCGGCAAGTCCCAACACCACAAGGGCGCCGATGACCCCAAGACAAATATAGATGGCCAGCCAAACATCATCCGCTTGCCAAAACAGCAACCCGGTAACCGCGACACAGGCTGGACCGTATAAAGTCACCACGCTTTGCCCTAAGGGTTCTACATCACGGCGCAGCACCCGCAGGGGCGGTACATGACGCAGACGTATCAAAGGCGGCAGGGCAAAACCCAATAAAATAATAAAACCCGTTGTCAAAGCCGGTACCAGGGGACGCCACGATGGCAGAGGCAGCGCCCCGTCCCCAACTAGACCACCTAAAATCTGGCTGAGACCTTCCTGGGCGAAATAACCAATAGCGCTACCCACGATCCCCGCTAGCAAGGCTAACCCCAACATTTCCAGCAAAAATAAGCGGATTACCAAAGCTTGGGTGGCGCCGACACAACGCATAATAGCCACCGTATCCCAGTGTCGGCCAGCAAACCGGCGTGCAGAAATAGCAATCCCGACACCGGCGATCACCACGCTGACCAACGCTGCCAACGTCAAGAAGCGATGGGCGCGGTCTAAGGCGGCCCGTAGTTCAGGGCGGGCATCACGTACTTCTTGGATACTTTCTACCGCCGTCAGCCGTGGCTTTGCCCACTCTCCATAAGCCGCGATAGCCTCCGGTTCACCGGCTAGCAACAAACGATAGGTGACCCGACTACCCACTTGCACCAACTCAGTGGCCGGAATATCCGCCAAATTCATGAGTAACCGGGGGCCGATGGTAAACAAATCGCCACCCCGATCGGGTTCATAGGCCAATACCTTGGCAACCTTAAAGGTGCTCACCCCTAGCTCAAATTCGTCACCTACCTGCAACCCCAGCACCTGGAGCAGACGCGCATCCAGCCAGGCATGACCGGACTTTGGAATAGCGCTCGTCGTCTCAGCCTGGCCAAAGGGTTGCTCACTAACTTCCAATACACCTCGTAAGGGATAACCGGGACCCACCGCTTTTACTTCCGCCAGCACAGTGTCTTGCGCGGCCAACACAACGCTGCGAAAGCTTAACGTCTGGGCGGTGCGCAAACCGCGGTTGTTTGCTTCCTGCGCAAGTTGGTTTTGAATGACTTCGGAAGAGGCAATCACTAAATCAGCCCCCAGCAATTCGCTACTCTTGCGTTCCATGGCCAACTCGACCCGATCAGTAAAGAAACCGACGGCGGCTACACTGGCCACAGCAACCACTAAAGCGATAGCCAACACCCGCAAATCACCCCCCTGCCAGTCCCTGCGCAAAGCACGCCAAGCCAGCTTAGAAGTTGCGGATAATTCTTTCATTGAATACATATTCAATCGGCAGACTCCGCGGTATTTAACGGTGGGGACAGCGGCCTATTCAAAGTATCTAAAGGCTTAGCGTTCATAGCTACGCCGTCAGCCGTCACCAAGGTGCCGTTATCCAGCTCCAGGCTACGGTCGCAATAGCGGGCTAACTCCACATCATGGGTCACCATAACGAGGGTAGTGCCGTGTTGACGATTTAAATAAAACAACAGTTCGATGATCCGATGACCGGTACGCTGGTCCAGATTGCCAGTAGGCTCATCGGCAAACAACACATCTGGGCTGCCCGCGAAGGCCCGGGCAATCGCCACCCGCTGTTGTTCACCGCCGGACAACTGGGCTGGATAATGGTGTATCCGCGCCGCCAAACCCACTTGGTCGAGCACTTCCCGGGCAGCCCCGGAAGGATCGGAATGACCCACCAACTCCAACGGTAACATGACATTCTCCAGAGCGCTAAGACCCTGCAGCAATTGAAAAGACTGAAAGACAAAACCAATCCGTCGGGCTCGTAACTGCGCCCTGCCATCTTCATCCAAACGGGTCATATCAGCTCCAGCCAGCCATAACTGCCCACTAGAGGGAAGATCCAACCCAGCCAGCAAACCCAGGAGCGTCGATTTACCAGACCCCGATGTTCCAACAATGGCAATACTCTCACCGTGCTCGATGGATAGGGTGACGTCCTTAAGAATCACCAAGGGGCCTTCAGGACTGGGGACTTGTTTGGTGAGATTTTCTACGCGAATAACAGGATTTTGCTGGTTCATAAGCCGGTTTTTTTAAGGGAACTTGCGGTTTTGCTTTGCTTCCTAAGGGTTACAAATCCGCTAGCAAAAATTGTTTTATGGAGTTTAATCTGTATGAAATACCCTCTAAGACGAGTTTCCCTTTGCACACTCATAGTGACCCTTTTTTTAGTCAATGTTGCCCGCGCCTCTGACCCTACTATTCTTGTGCTCGGCGATAGCCTAAGCGCAAGTCACGGCTTTGCCGCATCCCAAGGTTGGGTTAATCTGCTAGAACGTCGTCTCCAAGAACAAGGCTTTCCCCATCAGGTCGTCAACGCCAGCATCAGCGGTGACACCAGCCAGGGTGGTTTGGCGAGATTACCCGCAGCCCTTGAACGCCACCGACCCGATATTGTGATTTTGGAATTAGGCGGTAATGATGGACTACGCGGTGTTTCATTAAATACCCTAGAAAAAAATCTAGCCGCCATCATCGAATTATCACAACGCAACGGCGCCCAGGTTTTACTTGCCGAGATGCGCATTCCGCCTAATTATGGCCCTCGCTACACCCAAAAGTTTCAAAGTGTTTATCAAAATCTAGCAAATGAATATGACATAACCCTTATTCCGTTTCTGCTAGAGGGCGTGGCAGATAGCAAAAAGTTGATGCAAAACGACGGTATTCATCCTCGCGCTGAAGCACAACCGCAAATTTTGGATAATGTTTGGTCGGCACTTTTGCC
>CAZGON010000050.1:19525-21372 GCA_964527085.1 uncultured Candidatus Competibacteraceae bacterium | reverse complement strand
CTTACTGGAGACACAGCCTATCACAGGATAATTATCCAGAACTGACGTTAAATAATTATCCTACGCCAGTCCCAATTCCTTTCCGTTTGCGTTTTTTAAGCCGTTTGGCGACGAGATGCCGTTGCGCAGCTAAATCGATGAGAATCTCCTGAGCGCCACTGGTATCTTGGCCTTCCCGAGGGCGACGTTGGGAGTAACTGCCATCAACGTGCATCTCCCAAACACTGCGCTGATTATTTAATTGCACATCCAGGATATGACGCAGTTTCTCACGCAGTTTAGGGGCTTCTATGGGAACCACCACTTCGACGCGGCTCTCCAAATTGCGTTTCATGCAATCAGCAGAGCCAAAGTAGTATTCTTCCGCACCCCCGTTATGAAAATAAAAAATCCGTGCATGTTCTAAAAACCTTCCCACCAAGCTGACAACTCGCACATTTTCGGAAAGCCCCGCTATGCCAGGTCGTAATCGACAGGTATCCCGGACAATAAGATCGACTTTTACCCCTGCCTGAGACGCCTGATACAATGCTTTAGTCACATCTTTATCTTCCAGAGCATTCATTTTGAACTGAATATGACCGGGAGAGTTTTTTGAATGACTGGCTATTTCCCGTTCGATTTTGGCTAACAAGGCGGATTTTAAATGTTTTGGCGCCGGCAGTAGTTTTTGATAATTACGCTTGGGCACATAACCGGTGGTTAAAAAATTAAAAAACTCGGTGAGATCGCTGCCAATCATAGGATCACAGGTCAACATACCCAAATCGCTGTACAGGCGAGCAGTACCAGCGTGGTAGTTGCCGGTGCCCACATGGGCGTAGCGGCGCAGGCCATCGTAATCTCGGCGCACCACAAAGATAACCTTACTATGGGTTTTCAGACCTACCACGCCGTAGGTGACATGAACGCCCGCCTCCTCTAAGCGGTTGGCCCAATGGATATTGGCCGACTCATCAAAACGCGCTTTTAGCTCCACCACTACCGCCACTTGCTTACCGTTGCGGGCAGCATCCATCAGATACTCCACCACCTTGGAATCCGATGAGGTCCGATACAAAGTCACTTTGAGGGCTAATACCTTGGGGTCTCGACTCGCTTCCTTAAGTAAGCGCTCCACAGAGGTTATAAAAGACTCATAAGGGTGTTGTAATAAAATAGGACCCTGCTCACGAATAACATGAAAAATATTACGGTTTCCGGCCAGTTTAGGGTGGTCTAAGGGATGATGGGGTGGATCGCGCAGGTCCGGTCTATCCAGCAGAGCAATCTGAAACAAGTCCCGTTTAGCCATCATACCGTCGATCTCAAAAACGTCGGCGGCTTCGTCAAGACCCAGCTCCGCAGCCAGCATCCCCCGATGCAACGGCTCCATGTCCTTCATCACTTCCAACCGCACGATAGGCGCAAACCGACGATCCCGTAGCTCCGCTTCAATCATGACCAACAAATCATTAGCTTGCTCTTCCAATTGTTCAGTAATAGCGTTACGGGTTACCCGAAATAATTCACAACTTTGAATCGTCATGCCGGGAAACAGCAGGTCCAAATTATTAGCCATGACATCTTCTATGGGTACAAATAGGGTCTCCTCTTTGACTACTTGCAAAAAACGTGGGATACCGGCACCCGTCGGCACCTTAATACGCACTAACGCACCCTGGTCATCGTCAGCATAGCGAATTGACACCAACAAATTCAGGGAAAGATTAGAGATAAAGGGGAATGGATGGGCTGGGTCCATGGCTTGGGGGGTTATTAACGGAAAAATATTTTCTAGATAATAATTTCGCATGGCCAGTTGCTGGCCGGGTTCCAGACGCTTATAGCTGCTGATCCGAATACCC
>CAZGON010000050.1:0-19515 GCA_964527085.1 uncultured Candidatus Competibacteraceae bacterium | reverse complement strand
ATGGAGCTCTCGGGCCAGCTGCCGCTGCTGCAGTTGAAACTCGCGCACCACAGTATAGCATTCTTGGATTTGCTGTTCCGGGGTACGGCCATCCACGCTGAGTTCTTTGACCTTGGCGCCCACCTGCTGCTTAAGACCACCGATGCGTTTCATAAAGAATTCATCTAAATTAGAACTCACGATGGCCATGAACTTGACCCGCTCTAGCAACGGCGTGCGCTCATCCTGACCTTCGTGGAGTACGCGGCGGTTAAATTCTAACCAGGTTAATTCCCGGTTGAGATACCACTCGGGGGCATCCAGATCGAAAACCGTTGTCGGTGGCACATCCTGCTGCGTCTGCTCCTTGGAAACCACAGAGCTAGATTGAGAGGGCTTGTGCGCAACGGTTTGCACATCTTCAACAACCGTTTCTTTTTTTGTTTTACCGGCGAGGACACCAGTATTTTCGCTCGGTTCACTCATGGGTTCACCCGTTTTTTGTCGCAGTTGCCGTGGCAAATATTCCAAGACTGTAACTACTCACCCCTTCCGTCATTCTCGCCATGGACTGGCGAGAATCCAATGCCATGGACGGCAAGCGCTGGTGACGACCGCATGCTACCATCCATGGCGACTGGATTCCGGCAATCCCTGCCGGAATGACGGGTGAGCAATTACCCAAGACTTACGTAAAAAGGACTTTCGTAGCTCGTGGAAGAGGTATCGGCGGCCCGAATGGCCATCATCAAGCCTACAGGGAAGTATTCACGACGTCCTCTGGAACGAGCAGAATAGCCTAAAATAAAATAACAGTAGACCAAAAAAGCAGCCAAAACCCATCGTTTAAGTCTGGACAGCACCATAGAGTTGGGCGTAAAGACCGTCATTTTGCAGGAGTTCTTCGTGGCGTCCCTCTTCAATGATACGCCCCCCATCGAACACATAGACACGATCCGCCTGTTTCACAGCACTTAAACGATGGGCGATGATCAGTGTGGTGCGCCCGGTCAGGAAACGATTGAGGGCGCTATGCAGTTTACCCTCTGTTTCTGTATCTAACGCGGAAGTGGCCTCGTCCAGGATAACCACTTTAGGATCTGCCAGCACCATCCGGGCCACAGCCAGCCGTTGCCGTTGCCCCCCCGATAGCCGAACCCCTTGGCGTCCCACCACCGTATCGAGACCATCGCTCATGGCAACCACCGTGTCTTTGAGTTGCGCGATGTCCAAAGCATGCCAAAGACGCGCCTCGGACATGTCGCGTCCTAAGGTAAGATTAACACGGACTGTGGCATTAAACAGGGCAGGATGTTGCAGCACCGTCGCCACATTCTCACGAACTTCATTAAGTCCAATCTCACTGACAGGTACACCGTCGAAAAACACGCTACCCGATTGCGGCGTGTAGAGGCCTAATAGAACTTGAACTAAGGTAGTCTTACCGCCGCCACTGGCACCCACCAGCGCCACCCGCTCCCCCCCTGCGATGCTCAAACTGACTCGATCCAAAACCAACGGTCCCTCCCCATAGGCAAAGCAAATATCCTTAAGGGCAACGGCCACCGTTAATTTATTCCAAAAGGGATTTTTGCGAGGGATATAGTGGGGTTCCATATCCAACGATAAGAGACCATTGATACGGGCCAACGCCGCTTTTGCGCTGGCAAAGGCATATTGAATATTGAGCACCTCTTGAACCGGACCCATCATAAACCACAGATAACCAAAAACAGCAAACATAAGCCCGATGGTCAAATCAGAGAACACCACCATGAGCATGGCGGTGGCTCGAAAGATCTCAAAACCACACAAGAAAATCAAAAAGGAAAGTCGATTAGCCGCTTCGCTTTGCCAAGCAAAAGCACTGGCGGAATCCCGTACACCCCGGGCTAGATCTATCACCTGATAAATATAATGGCGTTCCCGGTTGGCGGCGCGAATCTGTTGGATGGCATCGAGGGTCTCGGTAAGCGCACCCTGAAACGCTTCATAAGCGGCGTTTTCTTTGCGCTTGAGTTGCTTAACATGTTTTCCCAACCGCATGGTAAAAAAAATAACCAGTGGGTTCAAAACCATAATAAACACCGCCAAAGGCCAATGCACCCACAGCAACACCGCCGCCGTACCAAAGATAGTCAGCACAGCCACCACTAATTTGCTGATGGTGCTGCCCACAAACTGATCGATAGTATCCATATCTGTGACAAACCGGGATGCCACTGCACCGCTGCCCATGGTTTCATATTCCGCCATGGAAACTCGCTGGAGACGGGTCAACAATTCTTGGCGCATCTGATAGATGATGTCTTTAGACATCACCGTAAACTGACGCATTTGCCATACCCCCAAGGCGGACGCCAACAGACGCAAAAATACCGTAAAACCGAGCATGACTAAAATATAGAGGGCGGGGTCTCGCCAACCCGGGGGGAACAAGTCGTTGATGGTTGCCACGGCAATA
This sequence comes from uncultured Candidatus Competibacteraceae bacterium, assembly GCA_964527085.1. Lineage (GTDB taxonomy): Bacteria > Pseudomonadota > Gammaproteobacteria > Competibacterales > Competibacteraceae > CAYRGG01. Next base: position 17,072 of record CAZGON010000050.1, on the reverse strand, counting down.
CCGGGCCGGTTCAGCAACACCTCATCCACCAACAGCGGCATTAAAAGGGGGATAGGTACACTGGCCAACGCTGCCAATACCGCAATCACATGGGCAAGCATGAGTTCTTTGGGATGCTGCAGGGCAATCTTGAGAATTCGCTCCCAGCTAAAACCGGTTGTCTCGGTCTGCTCTGGTATGATCGCCGGCAAAGTTTTTTTTGCAGACTGACTAAAATTATAGCCTTTGGCTGAGGACATGGGTGACGTTGTTCAAGTGAAAAGTGTCTTCAGCGGATTGCGGTTTACCGATTAAAAACCCTTGCGCGTAGTCGATATCGTATTGCCGCAGGAGGCTGAGACTCACCTCTGTCTCGACAAATTCGGCCACTGTTTTTTTACCAAACCCGGTGGCTACTTGACTCATGGCTTGGACAATAATTTGATCATCAAAACTGTCGGCGAGATGACGGATAAAGGAGCCATCGATCTTCAGATAATCCACAGGCAACTGCTTTAAATAGTAAAAAGACGAAAAGCCGATTCCAAAATCGTCCAAGGCAAATTGACATCCCAATTCTTTGATGGCCAGCATCAAACTTTTCGCTTCGGCAAAATCTGAAACCGCGGCGGTTTCGGTAATCTCAAAAATGAGTTTTGAAGAGTCCACTTGACTTTGTTTTAGTTCGTGACGCACATGGGAAAGTAACTGGGCATCATTAAATGCCCGCCCTGACAGGTTGACCGCCAAGGTAACATCCTGACCGCCATCGCGCAGGTTTGCCAGACACGCGATGGCTTTTTTGACCACCAGTCTATCCACCTCATGGATCATGCCAATACGTTCTACCGTATCGATAAACTGGGCTGGCAAAATAATATTGCCATGGTCATCGCGCATCCGTAGCAGCACTTCATAGTGAGAGATCCGGCTGCTTTTGATATCCATGATAGGCTGAAAGTACAGCACAAACCGATCATCCACTAAAGCACGGGCCACCTCACCCCGCCAATAGATACGCTTGCGCAGACGTTCGCGGGTTTTGCTGCCTTCCGCGAACAGATGCCAATGACCAAAACCCTTTTCTTTAGCCTGAATCAAGGCTATGTCAGCACTGGCCAGTAAATCATTGACGTTATCTGCCTGGGTCGGGAACAACACAATACCAATGCTGGCAGACACCCGCAGACTTTGACCACCAAAGGACAAATCCAAATTGTTCAGGGCTGTTTGCACCGTTGTGGCAATTTGTATGGCGTTTTGGGCGTCGGTTTCCCGCACCAACACTGCAAATTCATCACCGCTAAGACGAGCCACGGCATCTGCCGCCTCAACATCGTCGGTCAGCAATTTACCCACCGTGCGTAATAAGGCATCGCCACTGTGGGAACCCCGGGTGTCATTAAAATAGGAGAAATGGTCTAAATCTATAAAAAACAAGGCCCCTGCTGTCTTGTGACGGCGGGTGCCCGCAAGCACTAAATCTAACTCTTCGTGAAAGCGACGGCGATTCCATAACCCCGTTAAGGTATCGTGATCGGCTAGCCATGCCAATTGCGATTCGGCACCTAAACGTTCAGTGATATCCAAGCCCACCGAAAGCACGATGGGGTCATTTTCCGCGCGCCCCTGGAGTCGCGAGTGATACCAGGTCACATTGCGAATAGCGCCACTTCTGCAAGTCACCATGGATTCATGACGCAAATGTTCATAGTCGCTGGTATGCAAGCCTTCCCGGAGACGGCGGGTTAGATCCACAGAAACTTCATCAGGTAACAAGGTAGCCACAAAATCACGGCCCACCATTTCCGTTTCTCGATAGCCTGTCAGCGCTTCCGTGTAGGCGTTGGCCATCACAATCTGCCCTGCACGATCCTGGGTGACAATCATCACTTGGGCTGTATCCAATAAATTGACATTAAAATCCCGTTCTCGTTCCAAATCATCCATGCGCTTTGCTAATGCTTGCGTATGGTTAGTCACCTGTCCTTCCAACGCTTCCAGACGATCCGCTAAAGCAATAGTGGTGTGATTGAGAATATCCGTCTCATCGTCCACAAAGGGGGATCGTACTTGCCGTCCAATGACATTACGCACAGACTGAAATTGACGCTTAGCCAGCAGGGGAAGATTACCGGTGGTCTCGCGAAGCCGTGATAATGGTCGCCATAGCACACCGAGTAACAGCAATTCCGAGAGCAGCCAACCGCCAATACCCCCTATAATGATTTCCTGGGTCCCTTCGCGGATTTCAACTAACGCTTCGGTGACGTCTGCAATCACCACAAAATAAGCGCTCTCCGTATCCACCAATTTGGGGACGGGTAGTAAAGTAATTTCATAGCTGTGTCCTCTAACCCACACCAGCACCCCGTCGATTGCCTTGCTCACCGAGGCAATATCCGCCGCTTCTCGCACCGCTTGCAAATTGATATTACGCTGCAGCTGAGTATCACCAGTAACAGAGACCACATGAGCATCCCAATTGGGTAAAACGCGTTCTGGTGAAACAACATTTTTCCCTTTAAGATCTTTTATAAGCAAGGCGATATCGGTCTCTGAACCAGCAAGTTCGCTAAATTCCAGCACCATCTGGTCGAGACGAGTACCCACCAGTAACGCGCCGACGGTTCCCTCATTAGCCGCCAGCATAGGCACTGTTGCATACTGCATACAGCTACCATTGCAATCGATGGCTAGTTTTGGCTGTTCGGTAAAGTTGACTTCCTCAACCCATTGTAAAATCCGCCGTTGTTGCTGCGGATTGTTTTCAGAAGGCATCTCCCAAGCTTGTGTCCACTCAGCCAGTAAACTATTAGAACGGTCATAAAATGACACAATATCAAAACCCCAATCGGTTTGTATGACCGGCCATTGGGATTGAAACGCCACCTCAATCTGATTACCATCGCCACTGGCTAAACTTGCCTGCATCCCCGGTAACGAGGGCAGGATGCTGGCTAATTTCCTCACCAGTCCTAGAGACTGATCCGTCAACGTCTCAACATAGATCATGTGACGACGGTCAGCGTCATCTCGGTATTTTTCGAACTGTGCATTTAAGTTAATATATCCACGCAGAGAAATGACCATCATCACCGTGATGAGCACAAAGCTTGTAAATAACAGCGCTTGCCATTTCAAGCTAAAAAACCGACGCAGGCTCGGGGCAAGCATGTGTTGTTGCTCTAGGTCTCCATGAGTCATTGGGTTGAGCTGCTGTTTGCCTTTCAAAACCGATAGGATGCCATGATGGAAATAAGGTCCCAGTAGCGGTCCGTGTCGCCTGGGTCTTTATTGTCTAACGGTGGAAGCCAGCCTGTGCCATCAACCCGATGGTATTCAGCCCATACGGAAAAATTAGGGGTCACAGACCAGCGCAAACCCACTGTCCAATCCTTTGCAAAGCGAGAATGGGCAGGTCGGCCCAATGGATCTGTCAATGCAAATTGTTCTCCATCACGATCTTTTTTATCAAAAAAATAGGCGTCATAGCGTAATAACCCTTCCCACCGCTCCGAGAAACGATAGCTACCTTGTAGATAATAGGCTTCTTGGGTTATGGAGACATCAGAGAACACAAAAAAATCCTTTAATTGAATCTTACGCTGGGAATATTCTGCTGTCAGGCTCCAGCGTTCAGCATTGTATTGTAACGACAGAATCCAGGGCTCAACTGTCATAGATCCAGACGACATAGCAGCCAAGTCTGTGTCGTATTCTAAATTAGCCTGCACATAGGTTGCGGCAGCGCGGACTTGACCACCGTTCCATTCGTATAGAAGCCGACCGATGTATGAAATTTGGCTCTCAAACTCACCCTCAGCTAACCGCCGCCCGAAGAGAAACGGCTCCAATTCTCGATCCACGGCTTGCGGATAACCTAGCCCAGCTTGCAAGAAAAAATCGCCATATCCAGTGCGGCGTTCCCCATAAAGAAATAATCCATCTGAGGAAAGCACCAAACTGCGGATGGGATCAAAGTAAATGGATTGCGGTAACAAAATACTAGGGCGAGTAAAAACCACATCGCGGGTTTCATTGTATAAACCACTGGGGTTTTTAATTCGACCTAACCGCACTCCCCAACGGTTGGTCATATCCGACAGCAGGGTATAATCGATCAAGCCATAATCAATGCGGGGGGAACCATCTTCAGTCTCACCCGCTTTGCGCAACACCACCTGCCCCGCCGTTTGAAGACCCGTTAAGGGCTGCCATGAAGCATTCACCCCTAATTCAGTAAACTCAAAACTACCGGCATCGTCAGAATTACCAAAAAAATTGTTTTTTGAAGTCCAATTGTATCCTTGACTCAAAAAACCATGCACCTGAAACGTCGATGATAGATCGTCACCGTGTGCGGGTAAGTCACTCAACATGACGCCTACACAGACGGATAAGGTGCTAGCAGTGCGTCGAAAAGATCGCTTATCGAATTTCCAAAACACGGACACTGTCATCAACCATTGAACTTGATAAATATCCTATTGCCCCCGGAGTCTCTTTTAGGCGTTTTAGCATTTCAGACTCAGAGTCAACCTGAATAGGGGCTTGTCCAGTACCCGAGTAAACTAACCGGTCCCAGGCCAGCCGTAACTGATGGGGATAGATATTGAGTACCTGCTTGGTAAACGCCTGGTGTAAGGGATGATTATCCTTGAGTACAAAGACCCGTGTCGGCTTGTTATTGCGCCAGCTCTGCAGACGCATGCCAAAAATAGCCCGTAAGGCATCCCGAGAAATAGATTCTATTTGTTGCCCCGAATTTGTAATCACCCTAGGTTCTCCCTGTTGCCGCTCCACAGAAACCGCGAACATGGGTGCAAGCCACAGGCTCATGCACACCATACATAGCATTAACCCGCTTCTCCTTTGGGCGTTACCATTAACCCTACTGAACAAGCTATCGCTAGGCACCCATTGACCCGTATTAATCTCCCCTATGCACTTAGCCATTGCCCATCAATTAGTCAATCTGAATTATGTTATTACGCGCCTATCCTGGACGTTTATCAATCTTGATTAAGAAGATGTTTGAGGTATTGAATAAGTCTGTTAAACCCACCCAAGAAGCATAGGTGGGAACTGCTGTTAAAAAAATAAATCTCAAAAACCTGTATCTTTAAGACTTTCCAAGTGCATTGCACGCTTTCCAAGGTTACCGGATAATAACCTAGAAGCATGGCAATCATGAAAAAAATTTTCCATTTTCACAGCTAGATAGTAAGTACTCACATTGACCTCCAAAGCTCGTGTTGTAGTAGGCATTTCCGGTGGCGTGGACTCCTCTGTAGCAGCTTTATTGTTGTTAGAACAAGGCTACGAGGTACATGGCGTTTTTATGAAAAACTGGGAAGATACTTACGAAGTGGGTTATTGTTCTGATAATGAGGACTGGGAAGATGCCTGCGAGGTCTGCCAAACCTTAGCAATCCCACTGCATAGCGCTAATTTTAGTGCGCAGTATTGGGAACAGGTGTTTGAGACGTTTCTATCAGAACACCGCCAAGGCAGAACCCCCAATCCCGATATCCTATGTAATCGAGAGATTAAATTCAAAGCTTTTCTCGATTATGCTCTTGATCATCTGGGCGCTGATTATATCGCAACAGGCCACTATGCGCGCTCAATGACTGTCGCTGGCGTTAGCCACCTTCTCAAAGGTACAGACACAGCTAAAGATCAAAGCTATTTCCTTTACACTTTGCGTAAACGGCAGCTGAAGCACACCTTATTTCCAGTGGGTGACCTCTTTAAACACCAGGTGCGGGCCTTGGCGGCCGAGAATAATTTAGTCACTCACGACAAAAAAGATAGCACCGGTATTTGTTTTATCGGTGAGCGCCGATTTCGCGAATTTCTAAGTCGCTACTTGCCTACTCAACCCGGCAAAATGCTGACACCCACGGGAGAATATAAGGGCAATCATATGGGGTTGATGTTTTATACTCTCGGCCAACGTCACGGCCTTGGCATTGGCGGTCAATCCCAAAATTTAGGCGAACCTTGGTATGTGGTTGATAAGGACTGTGACAACAATGTACTGGTGGTCGCCCAGGGGAACAATAACTCTCTTCTGTACCACCGCCGGCTGTGGGCATCGGATTTGCACTGGATGCAGAGCGAACGACCCACAACACCATTTCACTGCTGGGCTAAAAGCCGTTATCGACAACCTGATCAAGCCTGTGTTATCGATACCCTTGACACCACCACAAAGTCCTGCCAAGTGACCTTTGCGCAACCTCAGCGTGCCTTGACACCTGGACAATCCATCGTTTTTTATAGCCACGAGGAATGTTTAGGGGGTGGCGTTATTGATGCCGCATTTGACTAACCAACGAGGGTGACGTTTTCCAACTATGCCTCAAACCGATTACGATCGCGTCATTGCCCTAGCGGCATTATTTCAAGCCACTCAGATGGTGCGCGATATTGCCCATGAGGGACAAACAGAATCCGGTGATTTTGAAACGTGTTTAAACAGTTTAGTCAAAATCGACGCCCCGAATAGCGATGTCATCTATGGTGGAATCGATAAATTAGCCTCTGGACTGCGTTTGTTAAATGATCATTTGATGCAACCCAAAGATATGGAAATCACCCGTTACGTGGTGTCTCTGCTGGTTTTAGAACGCAAGTTAGCTAAACAACCGCAGTTATTGCAAAAGATTCGTCAAGGTATTGAGGACTGTATCGAAAAACTGAGTTATTTTCCCTTAACCCATAACAATATGGTGGCCAGCTTGGCTGATATTTATGCATCCAATATCAGCGCTTTAAAACCCCGCATTTTGGTGCGTGGAGAACCTAGCCATCTAACTCAACCCAGTAATGCTAATCGTATTCGGGCCCTCTTGTTGGCGGGTATACGAGCAGCCATTTTATGGCGACAAAGCGGCGGCGGCCGCTGGACCCTGTTACTCAAACGCAAAGCGCTCCTGCTACAAAGTCAGCGTATGTTAGCCACGCTAGACGAATCACTTAATAAGTGAACTTTTTGAAAGCCCAATCTGTCAGTTTGTAAAGTATTTGTACACTTTTTGTTGACTTAAAAGTGGTATTTATTATTAACAAATACTCTACAAAACGTCTAAACTTATCTTAGAGAGGGGAATTTTTATGGCCAAAATGTCTATCTTGCTTCACAGTCGTCGCCGCTTTTTAACAGGGATGACCACCAGCTTAGCGGCCCTGCCATTTGTCAGCTTGTTGCGCCAACGTCGGGCGCACTCGCAAGAGCTTCCCAAATTGGAAGAAAGCGACCCCACTGCTCAGGCTCTCAACTATGTCCATGATGCTTCCCAGAGCGACACAGCGCCGGCTGATCAACTGTGTAGTAACTGTCAGCACTATAGCGGTGCTGACGGAGAAGAATGGGGGCCCTGCGCCCTCTTCCCAGGCAAAGCAGTAAGCGCCAATGGTTGGTGTGCAGGGTGGTTACAAAAATCCAGTTAACCGAGCTAACTTAGCTAAGCTAACACCAGGATTAAACTGCCAGGGAGGGTATCAACGTCTCAGCAACTTTCTTTTAGCCTCTCTCAATGGCAACCCTCTTCCTCATAACTTCACGATCTTTTCCATAAAATATTATTTTTTGATTGCAACTGCTCATCCGTCATTCCGGCAGGGATTGTCGGAATCCAGTTGCCAGGGAAGGTGGCAGGCGGTTGTCACTAGCGCTTGCCGTCCACGGCACTGGACTTTCGCCAGTCCATGGCGAGAATGACGCAAGGCTGAGTCGTTACCTTTGATTCAACTCACCATCCGCTATAATAAAAATCCTCTGTAATGCAATAAATATGGTTATTTATGGGACAAGGCACGTTTATTACGTTGGAAGGTATTGAAGGCGCAGGTAAGTCGACTCAAATGGTGACTGTGCAAAAGGTCCTGAAAAACCATGGCAAAAAAGTGTTAACGACCCGTGAACCGGGAGGCACGCCGTTAGGTGAAGCGTTACGGGCGTTGTTGCTAGAAAGGGCTGCCATAGATATCCATAAAGAGGCAGAACTTTTGCTGATGTTCGCCGCCCGTTCTCAACATCTAAAACAGATTATTCAACCCGCCCTGCAGGAGGGTTATTGGGTGATTTGTGATCGTTTCACTGACGCAAGCTATGCCTATCAAGGTGGCGGTCGCGGTATTGCCGCGGAACGTATTGCGCTGTTGGAAAACTGGGTACAAGGGTCATTACGCCCTGATCTGACTTTGCTTTTTGACTTACCTATCCGACAAGGCTTGGCGCGGGCAGGCCGCAATCATTCGTTAGACCGCTTTGAAGCGGAAACAGAACACTTTTTTGAACAAGTGCGTAATACTTACCTGATGATGGCCAATAGCCGGCCGCATCTTTACCGAATTATCGATGCCAGTCGCCTTCGGGAGGCTGTGGCGGCTGACGTGGAAAAAACAATCAGCGGATTTGTCAACGGGTAGTTGCCATGCCACCACTCTTGCCATGGCATCATCATCTTTGGGAAAACCTGCTTCAGTCTAGAAAAACAGACCATTTGCCCCATACCCTCTTATTAAAGGGTCCAGAGGGACTTGGTAAAAGCTATTTCGCCGAGCAAGTAACACACGCTTTGTTATGTCGAGCTGTTGACCAAACAGGGCTAGCCTGCGGCCAATGTCGAGATTGCCAACTTTATCACGCCGGCAACCATCCGGATATTAGTCGCCTCGAACCCGCCGAGAAGGACGCCTTCATTAAGGTAGAACAAATTCGTGAGCTAAGCCGTTTTTTAGACCATACCAGTCAACGGGGTGGTTATAAAATCGCTATCGTTAACCCCGCTGAAGCCATGAACTTGAACGCTGCCAATAGCCTTTTAAAAACCTTAGAAGAACCGCCGCCGTCCAGTTTTCTGTTACTGATAACAGCTAACCCTTCCCAGTTGCCCGCCACCATACGCAGCCGTTGTCAGGGATTAACCTTTCGAATACCACCCCTAGAACAGTCACTGGCCTGGCTGACACCTCAGTTAAAAGACCACAATGATCCTCGATTGCTGCTTAGTCTAAGTGGCGGCGCCCCTGTAAAAGCCTTAGCTTATGCTAAGGGCGATCAAATCAAAACCAGGCAAACCGTTTTTCAACGTTATTATAAGGTTGTTAGTGGTCAAGCTGATCCCGTCGACACTGTAGAGCACTGGCACAAAAACCACGATATTCGTGAAATATGCTTATGGCTAATCAGTTGGCATAGGGATATGATTCGGCTTAAGATGGTCAACGATCCACCTTATTTGGTGAACCGAGATTTGCAACCGGTTTTACATCAGCTGGCTAAAGCGGTACCCGTGGAGACCTTATTTGATCGTTTGGATAGCGGAATTCAAATGTATGCCTTATGTGTTACCCAGGTGCAACCGCAGCTTATGATGGAAGCATTTCTTAGCCACTGCGTTACCGTATAAATGGTAACCTTTGTTTAGCAAGGAGAGGATTTAAAATGCCACCCAAACAAGGCATGATGTCCCTGGCTGTACGGGACAAAAAGGCGTTACTTACCGCCTATATGCCCTATCTTAAAAACGGCGGAATTTTTGTGCCTACCGAGAAATCTTTTGAACTGGGCGATGAAGTCTTTTTGTTGCTCAGTTTGATGGACGAACCGCAACGTTATCCAGTAACGGGAAAGGTTGTCTGGATAACCCCTAAAGGAGCGCTGGGAGGTCGTCGTGCTGGTATTGGCATCCAATTTAGCGGTGTCGACGGTAGCAATGTCCAAAAAAAAATTGAAACCTACTTAGCCGGCGCACTCCAATCCGAGCACCCCACCGATACCATGTGATGATGTTTGTCGATTCCCATTGCCACCTGGATCGTCTTGATCTTACGCCCTTTGATGGTCAGCTTAATAATGTGTTGGCGACGGCTGAACGCAACGGCGTCAGCCATTTCCTCTGTGTATCCATTGATCTGGAAAGTTGGCCCGCTATGTGCCGTCAGGTGGCGAGTTACCCGCAAGTCGCTATTTCTGTGGGGGTGCATCCCAGCGCATCCCATAACTATTTGGCAACTGTTGCAGAACCCATTGACTTAGCCAATGACCCGAAGGTGGTCGCTATTGGCGAAACGGGTCTAGATTATTTCCACGGCAAAGATAAACAGAATAGAGAACGGCAAGAGACCAGCTTTCGCGCCCATATTGCCGCCGCTAAACAAGTCAATAAACCCCTTATTATCCACACTCGAGAAGCCCGCGAGGCTACCTTGCAAATCTTGAGGGAAGAAAGCGCCGACACCGTGGGGGGCGTCTTTCATTGTTTTAGCGAGGATTGGGACACGGCTGAACGGGCTTTGGCATTAAACTTTTATATCTCTTTTTCAGGTATTGTGACCTTCCGAAATGCCCAGCAGATTAAACAGGTCGCCCAACGTGTACCCAGCGATCGTATGCTTTTAGAAACAGACTCCCCCTACCTGGCGCCAGTACCCCACCGGGGTAAATCCAATCAGCCAGCCTGGGTGCGTCATGTGGCTGAGTGTGTCGCTGAACTGCGCAACGAACCCCTTCAGCAGGTGGCGGAGACCACCTCAGCCAATTTTTTTAAGCTGTTTGGATATCGGTAATGGCGCCCTTTTCTTCATTGCAAGAACGGATTCGCCACTGTCTATCCGCACCGCCCAGTGAAGACCATCTAACTGGTGATTTTGCCGTCGCCGGATGGCCAAGAGAAGAACGCGCCCTAATGCCAGCCGCCGTATTAATTCCCTTGGTGCAACGGGAAACGGGTCTGACTGTACTACTTACCCAGCGCACCGATCATCTGATTCATCACGGTGGGCAGATCAGCTTTCCCGGTGGCCGAGTTGAGCACCACGATGCCAACCCCATCGAAACAGCCCTGCGGGAAACCGAGGAAGAAATCGGTTTGCACCGGCGTCATGTGGATGTTATCGGATTTTTAGATACTTACCAAACCGTCACCGGTTTTTCAATCACACCGGTGGTAAGTTTTATCGAGCCGGTTTTTCAGCTTAACCCAGACCCCTTTGAGGTGGCCGATGTCTTTGAAGTGCCGTTAAGTTTTACACTGGATGCTGGCAACCACCAGTATCGGGAAAAGCTCTATAAAGGTCAGCCCCGGGGGTTTTATGTGATTCCTTACGAAAACCGTTATATTTGGGGGGCTACCGCTGCCATGTTGGTGCACTTTGCCCACAAACTAGCACAGTGCCCTAACGACTAGACAACCCTATTTATTTACAGATTAGTTTCTTTCTCCTGCCAAGGCCAGCGACCGTTTAGCTCCACATTTAGGGTAAAGCTGAGAAACGTCCGAATCAGCACCACAATGGTCAAGACACCGACAGTTTTAAAGGTTAATTCCACTGCAACCGTATGAATAATATCGGCCGCAACGAGAAATTCCAAACCAAGTAGGATGCCGCGCCCTAGAGCTCGGCGGGTCCTGCGAAAAACCACTTCGGTTTCAACATCTTTAAAAAACTGGAAGGTCCCATAGACCAGTGAGTAAAGGGCAAACACCGCAATTAGAGCGATACCAACCCCCTCAATAATCGCCGCACACCACTCCGCCATCGGTTTTATCAACTCAGACATATGGACACCCTAGCAACGTTTTTAAGACCTATAATAATCGATCAATGAAAACAAAGACGTTGATACATTTGTAAAACAGGTTAGTATAAAATTTAATCAACTATGTGGAATGTAAGAATTGAGGTTTTAGAAACTGGTAGGATACGCAAGTTATCGATCCGGAAAAAGGAACAGCCGTTAAGCTATGAACAAACCATAAGGTGCTGGCAACATGATGCTGGGTTTCGGACGTTTTTTATCGCCCTGTTAGCTGATGCCCCATTCCCGGCTTATTTTTGGGAGACACCGCCGGTAACCGTCGCTACCGTCTCACGACCGTTCGAGTTTGTGCTGGTGGACAGTCCATCTCTTGCAGGCACACAGCCTGATCCCAGCGATTTTGAATCTCATTTCGCCGCTACGGATGCGTCCGAAGAGATTGCGACCTTTTCGAATCTAGGCAAGGATGCTTTTTTGATTGCCCCCGGCCCTCGCGCATCTCAATCTGCCTACCCACATCTGGCGGCATTCTCTCGTCTAGCGCCCGTGCCTCAACAGCAGGCGCTATGGCATGCGGTGGGAGCAGCGGTGGAGCAACGGCTCAATCCACACCCCCTTTGGCTCAGCACATCTGGGCTAAGCGTTGCTTGGTTACATGTCCGACTGGATAGCCGTCCAAAATATTATACCTTTGCTCCTTATCGGCAGATCCGGTAATCGCTGTTGTCTGCTCATTAATCGATAATTATCCACTTCGACTCGTACAGTTATAGAAATGATTCGATCATCCTTATCCAACCAATACCCTGGGTCTTGCCGTGTCATTTCTTATGCCTACTTTTAGAGAGTAACCTTAGCTTAATAGGGTTGGAGAAGTAAGGGAACAACCGAGATTGATCTATTTTGCCAGCCACATCAAAAAGGGTAATGTTTCCGTTTTCATAACATATCCAAACTTCCTTTGCCCCTTTGGCAATATACAGTTCCTTTTTCTCTACCATCTCCTCTTTGGCATTAGAGGGAGAAAGTATTTCTATGCAAAGGTCCGGGGCGCTATTATAGGGTGTCAATAATTCGTTTTGAGCAAAGAATTCATCTGAACCCCAAACCACATCGGCAACTTTTACACCCTTGGCGGTTTGTACTGAACATTCTGTCAAGATAATGCCATCGCTGTTGGCATTACGAAGCAGTAAAACAAGTGCGGTTTGGACAAATCCATGACGGTTAGAAGCTGGACTCAAAATGACATTACCCCACTCATTCAGCTCAATTTTAAAGGGCAAATTTTGCAAGGATGGATGTTCAATAACCTCTTGCCATTTCATTACAACATATCCTCTTGGTAATTCATAAAAACCACAAGACTTACGCCTAAAGGACTTTAAGTGGCTCGTGAAAGCGGTGTCGGCGGTCTGGGACGGCCGCCGTTAAGCCCACAGGGACGTGTTCACGGTAGCGGCAAAGGGGTCTAACCCTTAAATCCTTTTGAACCCCTTTTGCTTTTAATACAGCGTAGCTGGCCGGATAACGGTGACTGGAATAAAAACTAGGTAACGATTTTATCTGTCAAGTATGCCAACTCAGTCGATTAACGGACAATTTGACAATAATAGTTACATACTGAGACAAATGGTTAACTTGCCATGAAAAGGCTTATACCCAGTTCTCTAAGCGTAATCCCTCCACGCGTTTAAATTCTTTTAGGTTATTGGTGACCAGGGTTAAACCTTCACTTCGGGCATGTCCAGCGATATGCAAATCGTTCACACCAATCGATTTTCCCTTGCGTTCTAGTACTGCACGGATGTCGCCATAATGTGCCGCGGCTTTGTTGCCGTATTCCAATATAATTAACCGGGAAACAAAATCTTCGACCTGTCGCAGATTGTGTTCTGGCTGTGCACTTTTTTCGACACCGTGCATCAATTCAGCCAACGTGATTGAACTGATGCATAGTTGTGCCGCATGTCGGTTAAAGGTCTCCAGTGCCTTCTCAGGACGACGCTTGATCGTATAAATAGCGATGTTGGTGTCCAACAGGTATTTAAGCATCAGAACGGTTCTCGCTCAGTTTGCTCTTGTGAAGCTCGCTGTTCCATAAAATCGTCGGTCACGCGCTCCTTGGATAGAAAGAAACTGTCCCACGCGCTGTCCACAGGCGATAACACCCTATCCTTACCAACGACGCGGACGATGACTTGCTTGACCTCATCGGGAAAGCGGGTATCGGCAGGCAGTCTCACGGCCTGGGTGCGGTTATTGACGAATACGGAACCGGTAGACATAGATCGCTCCTTCTCACAACTATATACTTTAAGTATATAGCCTTAAAAATATATAGCAATTGTATATAGCGTCTAGCAAACCAGCCAAATTGTAACGGTACTTATAGTATTCTCAGAAGCTTCTCAATTTTAAGGCCACTTCATTCAACTATCGAGATAACGTAAACCACAATAGCCAATCATTGAAGTTGAAACATCTTCTACAATGACCCAAATTCCATACGATCGTTGTTTCCAATGCATAATGAATAATAGCTCGTCAACAAACAGTAAAAAGCTCCACCGTTGTTACTTCAACACAAGATTATGTCCCCCAAGAAACAACACCCATAACAAAACAGTCAGCCAATGAATAACAATGGGCCACCATAAAGACCGTGAATAAATATAGGACAAACTACAAACGAGTCCCAAACAAAAGACGATCAATAAAAAACTTGGGTTAAGAAAAATTTCTCGGGCAGCCGGGTTAATGGTCAGCGCAACGAGGGGATGCCATAAAAGAAAAATCAAAGTGCTCAAAGCAGTGTAAAAGACAACATACCGATAGCCTTTATTTTTCGTATTATTGGGAATCAAAACACCTCGAAAAAACGCTTCTTCAAGCAAGGATGGAAAGATCAATAATGATAACGGTAGTAAAAATATAAATTCTGATTTCACTAACCCCACTTCAAAAAGATTGGCAGCAAACCCCATTAGCAATGCTATAACGCCATAACCTATCGTCAACATAAACGAAAGCATAAAACCATCCCGGGGCGGCGTTTTTAATCCTGTCAGTAAATTGTCTTTTAAGTATGAAGTCATCAGAATAGAAATCAGCGAAATATCAGTAAAGGATCTCCACTTTATAACGCACTTCTGAAGTCAAACTTTGGCTAGTGGAAAAAACGATCAGCCCGCACCCTCTGGCGGCGGAATGGAGTAGGTACTGGTGACGTGGGCCACTGGCATCTCCATCCCCTCGGAATGTAGCGTCACCTCACCCACCGCCAGCCGCCGTCCCAGCTTAAGCAAGCGGGCTTCGGCAATCAGATCGGCGCCCGGCTTCGGTCGATGCAAGAAATTGATGTTGAGATTGGTGGTTACCGCCAGGGGTACTGGACCGATTTGACCCAACACAGCCACGTACAGCGCCACATCGGCTAAACCCATCATAACCGGTCCTGACACGGTGCCACCGGGTCGCAGATGCGCTTGCAGCGGCGTCAACCGCATACGTGCACCCTTATGGAACAGCGCATCCACAACGCCGTATTCCGCCCCTTGAGGGAAATGCTCCACCAGAAAGCGATTGATCTCATCAATGGTCATGCAGGCCATCTAGCAAACAGCCTCTCTGTTACTTCTGCACCACATACCAGTTGTTTTGAATATCGTGGTCCAACTGATGGACTGCAATGGCACGGAAACCGGCTTGGGTAAGATATTCCAAGGTCTTCTCCTCACCCCACATGGCCCCCAAACCCTCACCATCTTGGGCCAGCGATACGGACATACAGTGCATACAGGAAATGGTGTATAAAAGCGTACCTAGGGGATGATCTACATTGTTGTGAACATGGCTTGACCCGCGGATATCTTGCATCAAATAAACACCGTCGGTTTTCAATGATCGGTGAATCCCTTTCAGCAAATTGAGAGGTTTAGCTTGATCGTGTACGGCGTCAAAGGTGGTGATAAAATCAAAACTATCGACTTCTGCAGTCTCATGAAAACGACTTAAATCAACCATAAAAAATTCCACATTACGTAAACCTTTTTCCTTCGCTTCGGCGCGGGCAAAGGCTATCGCCTCTTGGGAGAGGTCCATCCCTAGAAAATTACTGTGCGGATAAAGTTTGGCTAGACGGTTTACGATGCGGCCACGGCCACAGCCCGCGTCCAGCACCCGGATACCCTGAGTAAGCCGATCGGCCAATGCGGGCGCCAAAGGAATGATATGAGACTCCAGGGACGAAAGCACGGATTGACCGCTATCTTCAGCCATCACTGCATGAAAACGGGGGGATTTTTCATAGGGCACACCACCGCCCTGTTTAAAGCATTTGATAATGTCGTCTTCGACACTGCCTAGTAAGCCAATGTATTGGCTAAAAACGGCCATATTATCAGCAGCGGCTGCACAACTTAAAAATGCCCCATGCTCAACCGGTAATGAAAAACGCTGGGTGGTTGGATCAACCTCCACTACTCTGCTTGTTACCATAGCGCCCAGCCACTCACGCACATAGCGTTCCTGCAAGCCTGCTTGGATCGCGATCTCTTGCGAGGTGGCCGGCGGCAACTCTCGTAGCGTATCAAAAAGCCCAGTACGGTGACCGATGGATGCCATCAAACAAAGAGCGCCATGGTTGAGTGCAGTCAGAAAAGTGTCCGCAAAAGCATCAGCCTTTGCGGTATCAAAGTCGAGGGGCGTAACGAGTGCTGACATAAAATATAACCTCCAAATATGTAATTTACTCTTAGAATTAGCAGCAGTATAAATAGCCTATTATTCAACCGCTCTGTTTCTGCTGGACATCATACCGAGGTCATTTTTGTATCAATGGTTTCAATCAGGTTTATGGCAGCATTATTCACCCTCAAGTCACATGGGTTTTGATATAGGCATATTCTGAGTCCATGGCTTTCTTGGTGTCACCCCCGACGAATTCCGCCAATTTTTTACCCACTAACGGGATGCCACAAGTGACTTTCATTCGTACATCGTTGACGCAACCCTCCCCGTGAGGTTGTAACGCCATGGTGCCGGTTACGGTAACGGGTACACCGGCAATATCCACATTAAGGTTACAGGTACGCCCGCCATCGGCTGCTGTTTGCCAATGCTCAGTTTGGACAACTTTATTCCAAGCACCTAGAAATTTTTGCAGAATACCGGGCACATCAGCCGGCACCTCACGTTGTATTTTGATGGTAAATACGTCGCCATCTTCCGAGGTGTCTAAAATTTCCACATTTCTGCTGCCGATACCATCGTATTTGAGTTTGACCAACTCGGGATCGCGGAAGAATCGAAATACGCTTTCCACATTGTGATCGTATTGGTGTACGTCTTTGACTTCCATATTTTTATCCTCTGCATTTTATAGTGACTAGGAAAACTTATTTAGCAGGTCCGGGGGGACAACTGATCGCCTACCCTTGTAAACTGCTAGCTACTTTGTTATAAAAACTGATTATTTTTTGTATCATCCAAAAGTTATTAACTAGGGGTTCATCCCGATGGCTAAAGTTTGTCA
>CAZGON010000049.1:13098-21779 GCA_964527085.1 uncultured Candidatus Competibacteraceae bacterium | reverse complement strand
CCATGAGTACTCTCATCGAACAGTTTCGCCAAAGTTCGCCTCTTTATGGAGGCAATGCGGCTTTTATTGAAGACCTCTATGAACGCTATTTGCGGGATCCTCAGTCAGTTAGCCCTAACTGGCGGAGCTATTTCCAAGCGCTCCAAGCACAAACCGACGGCAGCGCTCGGGATATTGCCCATGGCCCTATCCGGGAATCCTTTGCCCACTTGGCTCGCCAACCTTTGGGATTGGTGGCGGCCCGAGGTGAAACCCTTGCGCCTGCCGCTGCCGAAAAGCAAGCGGCTGTGCTGCGTCTTATCAACGCTTACCGGATGCGGGGTCATCAAGCGGCCACCTTAGATCCCCTAAGCCTACGGGAACGTCCCCAGGTTGCTGATTTAGATCCCGGTTACCATGGTCTCAACGAAGCCGATATGGATCTGGAGTTTAATACTGGCTCTCTCTTTGCCTCGGATCGCATGAAATTACGCGAGGTCCTCGACCTCCTCCGGGATGTGTACATCGGTAATATCGGTTCCGAGTACATGCACATTATTAAAACCGATGAAAAACGCTGGATACAAAAACGCTTGGAAGAGCAACGGACTAAGCTCAGCCTCAACTCGCAAGAGCGGCGTTGGATCTTAAAAATGTTGATCGCTGCCGAAGGCTTAGAAAAATATCTCCATACCCGCTATGTGGGTCAAAAGCGCTTTTCGTTGGAAGGGGGTGATAGTCTGATCCCCATGATGGATGATTTTGTTCAGGGCGCTGGCGCTAAGGGTGTGCAAGGCATTGTTATTGGCATGGCCCACCGGGGCCGTCTTAATATGCTAGTCAATATTATTGGCAAATCCCCTAATGAGTTGTTTGAGGAGTTCGAAGGCAAACGTAAGGTCCCAGAAAGCAGCTCCGGTGACGTGAAGTATCATTTAGGATTTTCATCCAATGTGGAGACACCGGGCGGCTCGCTGCATTTAGCATTGGCTTTTAACCCTTCTCATCTTGAGATTGCGAGTCCTGTGGTAGAAGGTTCCGTGCGTGCCCGTTTAGAGCGACAACGCCACAACCAGGAAAATTTATCCTTTGACAAGGCGATACCTATTTTAATCCATGGCGACGCGGCCTTTGCCGGTCAGGGCGTTGTCATGGAGACCTTACAGATGTCCCAAGTGCGGGGTTATCGTACCGGCGGCACTGTACACATCGTCATCAACAATCAAGTGGGTTTTACCACCAGCAATCCCCTTGATACCCGCTCGGCGCTGTATTGCACCGATGTGGCCAAAATGGTTCAGGCGCCCATCTTTCACGTCAACGGCGATGATCCAGAAGCGGTGCTGTTTGTTACCCGATTAGCCTTAGATTATCGCTTAACCTTCCATAAAGACGTGGTCATTGACATGGTTTGCTATCGCCGTCTGGGCCACAACGAAGCGGACGAACCCTCCGCCACCCAGCCCATGATGTACCAAAAGATCAAAGCCCGTAAAACCACGGCTGCGTTGTACGGTGAACGGTTGCAAAGTGAAGGAATCGTCAGCGAAAAAGACATCATCGCCATGCAGGAAGAATACCGCGCCAGCCTGGATGCCGGGCGCAGCGTATCCCGGGAGATCATCCATGAAGTGGACAATCCTTTTGCGGTGGATTGGTCAAAACTAAAGGATATTAATTGGGATACGCCAATTGAAACCGCCGTGTCCATCGAGAAACTCCGTTCCCTGTCCGAACGGATGCTAACCCTGCCAGAAAGCTTTACACTCCATCCCCGGGTGGCCAAAATTATGGATGACCGCCGTAAAATGGCGGCCGGCGCCCTTGCCCTGGATTGGGGATTTGCGGAGAACATGGCTTATGCGACCCTCCTGGAGGAAGGCTATCAGGTGCGGGTATCGGGACAAGACTCCGGGCGGGGAACTTTTTTTCATCGCCATGCCGTCCTGCATAACTTAAATGATGGCAGCAGCTATACGCCCCTGGCCAATCTGTCGGACAACCAGCCTGTCTTTATGATGATTGACTCGATTCTCTCGGAAGAGGCGGTGCTGGGTTTTGAATATGGCTACAGCACCGCAGAACCCAATGGTCTGGTGGTGTGGGAAGCCCAATTTGGCGATTTTGCTAACGGCGCCCAGGTGGTCATCGATCAGTTTATTTCCTCCGGGGAGGCTAAATGGGGCCGGTTGTGCGGTTTGACCTTATTGCTTCCCCATGGTTATGAAGGCCAGGGGCCGGAACATTCCTCGGCGCGATTAGAGCGTTATTTGCAGCTTTGCGCTGAGTACAATATGCAAATCTGCGTCCCTTCTAATCCAGCCCAGGCATTTCACATGCTGCGTCGGCAAATGCGGCGTCCCTTCCGTAAACCGCTTATCGTGATGAGCCCGAAAAGCTTGTTACGCCATAAACTGGCGGTGAATTCCCTTGAAGACTTAACCCAGGGCAGTTTTCAAAATGTCATCAGTGAAATCGACGACATGGACGCCAAAAAAGTGGAGCGGGTGGTTTTCTGTAGCGGCAAAGTCTATTACGATTTGTTGGAAGCGCGGCGTCAGCGGCAATTGACTCATTGCGCCATCGTTCGTATTGAGCAGCTCTATCCATTTCCTGAACAACGTTATCAAGAGGAACTAGCCCGTTACGCAAAAGCCAAAGATATTGTTTGGTGTCAAGAAGAACCGCGTAATCAGGGTGCTTGGTTTCACATATTACACCACCTAGAGGCGCACCTAGGGTCCAAACAACAGGTACAGTATGCCGGTCGTCCGGCCTCCGCATCGCCAGCCGTAGGCTCTCATAGTGTCCATATCGAACAGCAAAAAACCTTAGTCAATGAAGCCCTTGGCCAACAATAACATAGCAACCCAAAGGGAAACAGAATGAGTATTGAAGTGCGAGTCCCCACGCTTCCGGAGTCCGTCACTGACGCCACCCTGATGAGCTGGCATAAACAGCCGGGTGAGTCTGTCAAACGGGACGAAAACCTGGTTGATTTGGAAACCGATAAGGTGGTTTTGGAAATTCCGGCCCCTGCCGATGGTGTTTTGAGCGACATTGTGCGTAGCGACGGAGACACCGTCACAGCCGGCGATCTGCTTGCTAACATCGAAGAAGGGGCGGTTGCGGAGGCGCCGGAGGCGACCCCTGCTGAACAGACCCCACCAAAACCCGCCCAGCCCATCCATGAAGAAACGTTAGTGGCTGCTAGTGAGCACACCGCTAATAATATTGTCGATTTGGAAGGTTTAAGTCCGGCGGTGCGACGTCTGGTAAGCGAACATGATTTGAATGTTAGTGAGATTCATGGCACGGGTCGCAATCATCGGATTACTAAGGCCGACGTGCTCGCCTATCTAGAATCTCGTAACGCCGCGCCAGCAGCAACATCCCCTACCCCAGCAGCAGCTCCTTCACCGGGTACGGCAACATTTACCCCACCACCGGCTCCCCAAACAGCACGGCCTTCAACACCGCAGATTGATCCAGATAGTCTAGGTCGCTTGGAACAGCGCGTCCCTATGACCCGGCTGCGGGCCCGGATTGCCGAGCGGTTGGTGGAAGCCCAACAGACCGCGGCCATGTTGACCACCTTTAACGAGGTTAACATGCAGGGTGTGATGAACCTGCGGGCTCAGCACAAGGATCAGTTTGAAAAAGCCCACGGTGTGCGGTTGGGTTTTATGTCGTTTTTTGTCAAAGCAGTTATTGAAGCGTTACGGCGTTTTCCCGCCGTCAATGGCTCCATCGACGGTAACGACATTATTTACCACGGCTACTACGACATTGGCATTGCCGTTTCATCCCCCCGCGGTTTGGTGGTGCCTATCCTGCGGGATGCTGATCAAATGAGCTTTGCCGAGGTGGAAAAAAGCATTACGGATTTTGGGCAACGGGCGAAAGAAGGGGCCCTTACCATGGAGGATCTCTCAGGGGGTACTTTCTCCATCACCAACGGAGGTGTGTTTGGATCGTTGATGTCGACACCGATTCTAAATCCACCGCAAAGCGCCATTTTAGGGATGCACAAAACCATGGATCGGCCCATGGTGGAAAACGGCCAAATTGTGGCCCGACCCATGATGTATCTAGCCCTCACCTACGATCACCGCATCATCGACGGCAAAGAGGCGGTCACCTTTTTGGTTACTGTCAAGCAGTGCCTTGAAGATCCAGCCCGTTTGTTGCTACAGGTCTAAAAAGGTGCTTTTGAAATGAGATGCTGGGTGACCACAAAAGGCCACAAGCGGTTATAATTTGGCGCCCATTATTTACCTTATCGAAATCAAGAGACGTTATGGCAAAAACCTATGATGTGGTTGTGATTGGTGGCGGTCCAGCGGGCTATGTGGCAGCGATTCGCTGTGCTCAGCTTGGCTTGGAAACCGCTTGTGTGGAAAAATGGATCAACTTTAAAGGGGAACCGGCGCTGGGTGGCACCTGCTTGAACGTGGGCTGTATTCCTTCGAAAACGTTGCTAGAGTCCTCCGAACAATACCACAAAGCCAAAGACTTGTTGGGTGATCATGGCATACAGGTAGGCACAGTAAAACTGGACCTAGACCAAATGATGACCCGTAAAGAAAACATCGTTTTGCAGCTAACTCGGGGTGTCGATGCGCTCTTTAAATCCAATGGCGTTACTTGGCTTCGAGGGCATGGCAAACTGCTCGCTGAGCGGCGCGTCGAAATCACCGGTCCGGACGATACCGTAGAGGTGGTAGACGCTGATAACGTGATCATCGCCACCGGCTCGAAACCCATGGAATTAGGCTCTGCGCCGGTTGACAACGATCTTATCGTTGACTCCACCGGCGCGTTGGATTTTCGCAAAGTCCCTAAACGGCTCGGCGTCATTGGCGCCGGGGTGATTGGTTTAGAATTGGGCAGTGTTTGGAAACGGTTAGGGGCAGAAGTGATTATGCTGGAGGCCGTGGAGGATTTTCTCGCGCCAGTGGATTATCAAGTCTCTAAAGACGCTTTTCGCCAATTTAAAAAACAAGGGCTTGAAATTCATCTAGGGGCCCGGGTCATTGACACCAAAAAACTTAAACGGCAGGTTCAAGTGCTTTATCAAGACAAGGACGGCGAGCATGAACTCACTGTGGATAAACTCCTGGTTTCCGTAGGCCGTCGTCCTAACACCGATAATATCGCCTCACCAGAAGCGGATCTCCTTATGGATGAACGGGGTCATGTGCATGTCAATGAACTTTGTGAGACCAATCTACCCGGCGTCTATGCCATCGGCGATGTGGTGCGGGGGGCTATGCTGGCCCATAAAGGTTCCGAAGAAGGGGTGATGGTAGCTGAGAATATTGCCGGCCAACATGGCCATATTAATTACAATACTATTCCTTGGGTGATTTACACCTTCCCAGAAATCGCTTGGGTAGGCAAAACCGAACAAGCCCTCAAAGCCGAAGGCATACCCTATAAAACCGGCTCGTTTCCTTTTGCCGCCAATGGCCGGGCTAAAGCGTTGGATGGCGCTATGGGTATGGTTAAACTGCTTGCCCATGCTGAGACGGATACCATTCTAGGCTGCCATATCGTCGGCCCCTATGCCTCGGAACTCATTCAAGAAGTGGTTTTAGCGATGGAGTTTTCAGCTAGCAGTGAAGATATAGCGCGCACTATTCACGGCCATCCAACCCTCTCTGAAGCCATGCATGAGGCGGCTTTATCCGTTCATGGGCACGCCATTCACAAGATCAATACATGAGGTTTGAAAATTGCTCTGTAAAGACAGATTGACAGAACTTACGCACATAGGACTTTATAGTGGGTTGTGAAAAAGGCGTCGACGGCTCAGAAGGCCGTCGTCAAACCTATAGAGAACAGGACTTACGCAGCTCATTCCAGAGGACGCCGTTAATACATCCTTGTAGGCTTGACGACGGCCGGCCAGGCCGCCGACACCTCTTTCATGAGCAGCGATAGTCCTGATTTTGCGTAAGTCCTAGAGAAGTGTTAACGGCGTCTTCTAGAAAGAGCAGCAATAGTTGTTATGATAATGTCTTTCAAGAGTTTTAAAAATGGCTAATCCTGTAACCATAGAACGGATTTCGGCTGATGCGTTCCTTGAGTGGGAAGAAAAACAACTTGAAAAACACGAGTTCATCCAGGGCGAAATCCTCGCTATGGTCGGTGTCACACGACAGCACGCCACTGTAGCAGGAAATGTGTTTCGGTTTCTCGGCAACCATCTTGTAGGCACAGGTTGTCGAGCCTATATGGCGGATATGAAACTGAAGCTGGAAGCGGCGGACGCTTTTTTTTATCCAGATGTCTTTGTCACCTGCTCCGCATCCGATCATAGGGCACAACGCTATCTGTCCGAACCGCGTATGATTGTGGAGGTTTTGTCTGAATCCACCGAGGCTTATGATCGAGGCGAAAAGTTCGAGAAATACCGCCAGTGCCCTTGCTTGGTTGAATATGTTTTGATCAATCTAATTAAGTGTAAGACGGAGATCTTTCGGCGAGACAACACCGGTCACTGGGTGCTTTACGAATACGGCCGCGATGAGCCGGTTCTCTTCGCAAGCCTTGAGTTAACGATGGAAAGTGCTGCTCTCTACGAAAATGCTGACTAACTAGCGCATTTTCGCTTTCGCTGTCCACAAGGAAGCATGGCTTGACACATAGCTTCCTACACTCTTTATAGGCATAGCAATAACGATAATATGATGGGACATGATTTTTAAAGCATATTGAATAACCCAAATCTAAAGAGCATGTATTTGTGAATATCGAACAACTGCTCCACGAAAAACGTGGGGCTATTCAGCAAATCGCCATGCAGCATGGTGCGTCTAATATACGGGTCTTTGGTTCTGTTGCTCGCCATGAAGCCAGCGCCGAAAGCGACGTTGATTTACTTATTGATGCGGGTCCCATCACGAGTTCGTGGTTTCCAGCAGGACTTATTCTCGACCTCGAGAAACTTTTGAACTGCAAAGTCGATGTGGTGACGGAAAAAGCGCTCCATCCTAAGATACGCGAACGCGTGCTTCGAGAAGCAGTCCCGTTATGAAGGACGATTTTGTCTATCTGTATCATATTCAGGAGTGTATCCAACGCATCGAAGAAAATATTGTCGGGGGACGAGACCAGTTTATGGCCTCTCATACGCTGCAGGACGCTGTGCTGCGCAACTTGCAAACAATGACAGAGTCAACCCAACGGCTCTCTGAAAGTTTAAAAACCGTAATTACTCACCTGTCATTCTCGCCATGGAGTGGCGAGAATCCAGTGCCGTGGACGGCAAGCGTTGGTGACAACCGCCTGCCACCCTCCATGGCAACTGGATTCCGGCAATCCCTGCCGGAATGACGGGCAAGCAGTTACCTTTCGAATTTGCATCTTGCGATCGGCTAGCAAAAGCTAAGCTACATATAGTTAAATAATGAAAGATTCTGCACCCGTAAAAAAGACTGTTGCGCTGCTTCCAGGGTAAACATCTCCTGACTCAACCGACTGGCGGCTTCGGCATAATCGAGACCGTCGATATCCGCGACTAACTCCTGCATATGCACCAGAAAATCCTCGTTGACCTCACCCTGGGCTTCCAGAGTATTGAGACGGGCGCCCACCTCGGCTCGTACCCCGAGCACATGTTCGAGCCCCTGGTCTAAATCTGCCAATGTGGTGTTGAGCCCCTGATGTAACTGGGCCTTTGCGGCGGGGGAAGTAGTCCCACTTTCTAGGGTGTCCACCAGATTATCTAAGGTAGTAAAGATAGATTGCTTAGCGGCGGGCTTGATGGTAAAACTATCCCCAGTAGCCGGTTCGCCTTTAATAGCAGTTTGAATCCCGGCGAATTCGATGGCGGCGCCGGTGCTGAAGGTTTCCCCGGTCAGCACGGCTGTACCTGAAGTGTCATCGATGACATCAAAGGTATCGGCAGCGGTAAATTCGATACGATAATTATGCTTCTGCAAGGCAGTCGGATCGGTCACGCTACCCAGATCTA
The DNA here is from genome assembly GCA_964527085.1 of uncultured Candidatus Competibacteraceae bacterium. Taxonomy (GTDB): domain Bacteria; phylum Pseudomonadota; class Gammaproteobacteria; order Competibacterales; family Competibacteraceae; genus CAYRGG01. The sequence goes on along the minus strand of CAZGON010000049.1, from coordinate 13,819 downwards.
TAACACCTGAACCACTATTAGCCGTGTTGCCCGCCACCTTGAAGTCACCGTTGCCGGTGCGCACTTGCTGAAACACCTGCGATCCGGAATCACCCACCGCCACTTGACGGGATGAGCCTATCTTGATGAAACGCTGGCCTTGATCGCCCTGATAGCGAGCACCACCTTCACCGTCTGCCACAAAGGGCTGGGTATTGCTTTTAAAGCCGGCAAATAAATAATCCCCTTCGCTATCCTGAGTGTTGGCTAATTCCAACAATTTATCGGATATATGCCGTACTTCACCGGCGATATAGCGGCGGTCTTGATCATTCAGGGCGTCGCTGTTGGCTTGCACAGTTAACACCCGGACCCGTTGTAAGCTATCTTCAGCACTGGCTAGCACCGTTTCTTCCAGCGCCAGTCGTCCATCAGCCAGATCCCGGTTACGCTGATATTGTTCGGTGGTGGCCACCTGTTCCCGCAGTTCCGTAAGCCGACTGTTATTCACTGGATCATCCGAGGGGCTAAGAATGCGCCGACCCGTGCTGAGCTGCTGCTGGGTTCTAGCGGCAGCCACTTGCTGCTCACCGAGGGTACGGACATTTTGTTGGTAAAACTGTCTGGTAGCGATACGCATGATTATCTCCTGACAACACCCAGCAATGTTTGAAACATATCATCGGCGACCCGGATAAGCTGGGCGGATGCCTCATAAGCCCGTTGATAGCGCAATAGATTA
>CAZGON010000049.1:0-13088 GCA_964527085.1 uncultured Candidatus Competibacteraceae bacterium | reverse complement strand
TGGCTTCTTCGTCTAAATTGACACCGGATACCGCGTCGCGGGTCTTTTCCGCTTGCGCCAACAGGTTGCTTTGGGATTTCATCGTACTTTCGGTACGGCTACCCTGGGCAGCGACATCGGTCACTAGCCGGTCATGTACACCTTGATAACTGCTAGCGCCATTGAGCAAGGTAGAACCGGTTTGCAGATCCGCCAATGCCCGCATATTACCGTTATCACCCACCCCGCCACTGTTATCCGTGACTAAAAATTTATCCCCACTAGCGGGAGCGCCGCTGACCTTGACCTCCCAGCCGTTAAAAGCCATGGGCTCCCCGCTGGTATAGGGCTGACCAGTGGCCAGACTAGTACCCGACGTACCATCCACCACGTCGAAGGTGGTGGGTCCGGTAAACTGAATTTCCACCGGGTCGCGCAGGTTGGCGTCGGCGACGTTGGCAACGCTGGCCGCCGCAATCTTGCCGCTACCTTGATTACCATCAACGGCTTCACTGCGCACCGGCGCCGCCGCAGCCACCTCCCGTGGGTTATTAATCGCAAGGGTGAAGTTGGTAGCGCCTGCCTGAGTGGGACGGATAACAAAACGGTCTCCCGTGGCGGGTGTGACACCGGTCAGGTCGATGTCCAAACCATCCACAGTAAATGGTCCTGCACCGCTGGCCACCACGCTATCATCCGTTAAACGGCGCATTTCAAAATCGCTGCCCGAGAAGCTCAAGGCATAATCAGAGCCGGTTAGTTGACCGGCGTCGCTGACGGCCACCGTGGGAGCGCCAGTACCGCCATTATTGCCATGGGGGACTATGCGGGGTTCACCCCCTTGGAAAAATGCGCCACCTAAGTTTCCGTTCAAATCCATGCCCTGGCCGTGCTGGGCGTTAAAGGTTTCCGCCAATCCCATGGCCATGAGTCCTAGGCGATTTTGGGCGGGGTCTAATACATCACGGCGAAAAGCCAGATAACCCCCCACTTGACCACCGTTCAAGCGGTTCGACAAATCGCTACCCACCGGTTGATCGGCATAACGGATTTCTACATTTAGCGGATCAGCGGCAGACTGTCCCACCACCAATTGACTGGCCGTATCCCCCATGACAAGGCTTTGGCCGCTGCCTATAAATACGCTAAGACTGCCATCCTTTTGGGGAACAGACTGCACATCGACATATTGGGTAAGATCAGCCAGCAGCGTATCCCGACGGTCCAGTAAATCGTTAGGGATACCTTGGGCCTTGACGATATCCTTGTTAACGTCAGCTAATGCGCCAGCCAGATTGTTGATGACACTGACACCATCGGTTAAACCTTGATTGACATGATCGCGTAGGTCGCTTAATTGCTGATCGGTATCTTTAAACTGAGCGGTTAAGGATTCGGCGCGGCTGAGCATAGTCTGGCGGACCGGCTCTGAAGTAGGTACATCAGCCACATCCTGCGCAGCGCCAAAGAACTGTTGTAGTGTATTGGCTAAACCGGTTTCACTGTCACCGATGAGTGTTTCCACCTGGCCGATTAAACTGTTTAAGGTCTCTGATTGACTATGGCTGGAGGTGTGACTGCGTACCTGCTGGGTCAGAAAATCATCATAAACCCGTTCGATACCTGCTATGCTCACACCGGTACCAATATAACCACCTCCGCGCAACTCGGGAGGGTTGCTAGTCAGTTCGACCCGCTGACGGCTAAAATTGGGTGTGTTGACGTTGGCAATATTGTGACCCGTGGTATTCTGAGCCTGCCGAAACGCCATTAAACTGGACGCGCCTACTTGTAGTATATCTACCATGTGATTGTCTCCCGACTGCTGTTGTACCAAGCAGTCACGATTTTTATTTAACCTTTAAAGTAACTACTCACCCGTCATTCTCGCCATGGACTGGCGAGAATCCAGTGCCGTGGACGGCAAGCGCGGGTGACAAGCAATGCCACCCTCCCTGGCAACTGGATTCCGGCAATCCCTGCCGGAATGACGGGTAAGCAGTTACCCTTTAGAAACATTTATCGGCTCACCAGCGGTAAACTTTAGCCCCTGTAACCCCTTTTTAAAGGCATCACTATCCATCACCCGTTCAATTTTGGCGGCATATTCTGGGTCTGTAGCATAGCCTGCCTGGTGTAGAGCATGGACAAACGCGCTTTTGTTTTCCCGCACACTCAAAGCAGTCTGGTAGCGAGGATTACTGTTCAAAAAATTCGCATAATCGGCAAAGCTGTCAGCATAGGAACCATAAGCGCGAAAAGGATCGCGGCGACGCACCGGTAAACCGTCGATAAATTCCAGGGTAGTATTCACCACCCGCTTCCCTGACCAGCCCTTGTCCGCCTTGATGCCAAACAAATTATGGCTGCTGCGGCCATCACTGTGCTGCGGCACAGACTTACCCCAACCGGTCTCTAGGGCAGCCTGGGCGATGAGCACTTCCGGCGCTACGCCGAATTGCTCGGCCACCCGTTGCGCATGGGGCCACATATGCCGTACAAAAGCATCTGGCGAGGAAGGCGTAAACGGGGTTCTATCGGTCGCTGCTTTAAGAACTACTATAGGTTCCACCGGAGCCTCGGACGCTGCTGAGGGGCTAGGGGATGAATGGGCGTTAATACCTGCAGCAGGATGGGTGATATTTAAAATCGTCCTGGGGGGGGTTAACGGCTTGTCAGCGCCTAACTGCCGGGCAATCACGTCCGCCAAACCTAAAGTACTGCGTTGGGAAAGATCCAAAGCGATCTGTTGATCAAAAAGACCCTGATAAAACTGAGTCTGCTCGCTGTTGAATAAGCCACTGTCATCGAATTGAGTGGCGCGCATACTTTTTAGCATAAGCTGTAGAAAAAGAGCTTCGAACTGCTGAGCCGTCTGCTGGATGGCTTCGGCAGACCCTTCCCGAGCACCCCGTTTTAGGGATTGCAAGGCGTTTACATTGGTGTAAGTAAAAGCGGCATCCGTGCGAGTCGTCATGGTAACTTCCTTTATCTAGGGTAGCTGCGCCTGAATTTTACGAAAACGGCGCACCCAGGGTTTCACCGCGGGGTGCTGCTGGGTCAGTTCAGCGGCAGTCTGTAAGGCCGCTTGCTGATCCGTATACTCACCGGCCACCAACACATACCAGGTCCGTCCTGTGGTTTGCAGGTAATAAGCCTGGGGTTGCGGCAAACTTACCCGTTCGGTAAAAGCCTGCAAAGCATCGAGATCGCTAAAGCGCTCCACCTGCAGGGTATAGTAGTCAGCTGGGCGGGTTTGTAACCAGTCTGGGGTCTGTAAGCCGGACTCCTGATCGGCAGGCTCCTCGGTTGGCGATGGCGAAGATGTCGTCTCCTCTACGGCTGGCTGCTGACTAACATTAGGCGAATTTTGTGAGGTGGCTTGATCGGGTTCGGTGGAGGCTGGCGTCGACTCCAAAGCCATGGGAATCATCACATTAGAAGCCAGCCCGGTTTCCATACGCGGCAGGGTATTTTCTGGCTCATCAGCTGCTTCTGTATCACTAGCAGGTATTGCCAGGGCGCTGACTGCAGGATTGACAACCCCTTGTTCCTCGAAATCGGTCATCTCTTCCTGTGGGTAAGCTAGCGACGTTAATGGCGTTATCTCTGGTTCAGAGGTCGACGCATTAGCCATCACCCACAGGGCCGCCATTTGCAGCCCCAATACCAAGGGGATAAGCACCACAAACAAGGCCGCTGAATTCCGATTTCCCGATGAAGTTGTCATGATCATTTACTTAAATAACGATAAGTTCAGCACGCAAAGCGCCCGCCGCTTTAAGGGCCTCAAGGATGGCCACCAAATCACTGGGTGTCGCGCCGACGTTGTTGACGGCGCGCACGATGTCATTCAGGGCAACGCCGGGGTTAAACAGAAACATAGGTTTTTTCTCTTCGCTGACCAGAATATCAGCCCGCGGCACAACAGCAGTGGCGCCCCCCGATAGGGGTGGCGGTTGACTGACGATGGGGTCGGAGGCGATGGTCACGGTGAGACTACCGTGGGATACAGCGGCAGGCTGCACCTGCACATTTTGGCCAATGACCACGGTGCCGGTGCGAGAATTGATGATAACCTTTGCTGCGCTTTCGGCAGGCTGCACGGTGAGATTCTCCACCACCGACACAAAACTCACCCGCTGACCACTGTCCCGGGGACTTTGCACCTGCACCGAAGCGGCATCCAAAGGTACCGCCATACCCATACCCAAGGTTTGGTTGATGGCTTCAGCGATCCGCTGAGCGGTGGTAAAGTCTGGCTGATGCAGATTGAGCACCAAGGGACCATTACTGGAAAAACTGTTGGGGACGGTTCGCTCTACGCTGGCTCCGTTAGGAATTCGACCGCTGCTAGGGACATTGACGGTAATACTGGAACCGGCCGCCTCGACACCTAAACCACCGACGATGACATTACCTTGGGCGATGGCATAGACGTGACCGTCAGCACCCCGTAGCGGCGCCATGAGCAAACTCCCGCCCCGCAGACTTTTGGCGTTACCCAAAGACGAGACAGTCACATCGATGGTCTGGCCAGGTTTGACGAAAGGGGGCAGATCCGCCTGTAAGGAAACCGCCGCAATGTTTTTCGATTGCAGGTTAACATTGGGCGGCAACGTAACACCAAGACCCGCCAGCATGTTACGCAAGCTTTGCGCAGCAAAGGGAGTTTGGTTAACCTTGTCGCCAGTGCCATCGAGACCTACCACTAGACCATAACCTACCAGTTGATTGCTGCGCACGCCGGCTAGACCCGCTAAATCCTTGATTCGCACTGCCTGAGCGGGTAACGTCACCGCAAGTCCCAATAACAGGGTCCACGTAAACAACATCCAGCGCCGTTGCATAATCATAAAAACTCCTTACTTATTCAATAACATATGGCTTACGCATAATCAGCGCTGTGGTTGCTCGTGAAAGAGGTGTCGATGGCCTGGACGGCCATCGTCAAGCCTACAAGGACGTATTCACGGCGTCCTCTGGAACGAGTAGCGATAGCGCTGTACACAGTTAAAGAGGCCATAGTGGGCTAAGAAAAAAGCGTTGCAACCAACCTGTAGCATTGGCATCCGCCATTGCGCCAGTGCCGCCGTAGGTGATCTTGGCATCGGCCACTTGGGTAGAAAGTATGCTGTTATCGGGGGCAATGTCGTCGGGTCGTACCATACCCGCCAACTGCACATACTCTTCCCCTTGATTTAAAGTGAGCATTTTCTCGCCGCGGATGACCATATTGCCGTTGGGATAAACATGGGTCACCACGGCAGCTATCTGACCATTAAGACTGTTGCTCTGGTTGCTTTGGCCACCGCCCGAGAAATCCCGGTTGCCCTCGATCTCCATCTGTAAATCGTTAGCGCCTAGAGCGCCCAACTGACCGAACAGAAGCGGATTCGGTAAATTAGTGCTGCTGCTTTTATCCACCGCACTATTGGCGCTTTTACTGGCATTGGTCCGTTCCACCAAGTATACCGTCAAAATATCGCCGGGATGGCGGGCGGTACGGTCCTCAAAAAGGCGCAGCGCCTGACCCGCTTGATAAATGGCTCCGTTGGCTGGAACCACAGGTCCAGCCGGTAACGGCTGGGCCATCACCTGGGGCGCCACCGGTTCGAACTGGTGGACATTGGGCACCGTCATGCAACCACCCAGTAAAAACACAAACAGCAACACAACAATCGCTTTCATTATTTCACTTCGCCTAGAGGTTATTGTTAGCGTATTGCAACATTTGGTCCACCGTGGAAATGGCTTTAGAGTTCATCTCATAGGCCCGTTGCGTTTCAATCATATTGACCAGCTCTTCCACCACATTGACATTGGAACTTTCCAACGCGCCTTGCACCAGCACACCGAGACCATTGGTACCAGGAATATCCGCCTGCGGTGCGCCACTGGCAGCTGATTCCAAATACAGGTTTTCGCCAATGGGCTGAAGACTCGCCGGGTTGATAAAGTCCACTAGCTCTAGAGTGCCTATTTGGCTGGGTTCCGCTTCACTAGCCAGTTTCGCGGACACCGTACCGTCATTACCAACGGTGACGCTCTGGGCTGTTTGCGGAACGGTAATTTCCGGCTGCACCAGATAACCATTAGGGGTCACCAATTGGCCTTGGTTGTTCATCTGAAAGGAACCCGCTCGGGTGTAACCTACGTTACCATCCGGCAGCAACACTTGAAAAAAGCCCCGACCGTTGACGGCCACATCTAGATCTTTACCGGTTTGCACCACACTGCCTTGGGTGAAAAGCTTCTCGGTGGATACCGTGCGCACGCCTTTGCCTAGCATTAGCCCGGAGGGCAAGCGGGTATCCTGGGACGATTGCGCCCCCACCTGACGAACATTTTGATACAGCAAATCTTCAAATTCGGCACGACCGCGCTTAAACCCTGTAGTATTGACGTTGGCCAAATTGTTGGAAACTACCGACATACGGGTCTGCTGCGCCTCAAGGCCGGTTTTTGAAATCCATAAAGCAGGATTCATAAGTTATTTTCTCCTAGTCCAAACTTAATAATCGCTGGGTGGCGTGGGCATTGTCTTTAGCCGCGCTCATCATCTTGATCTGCATCTCATATTGGCGGGACAAATCAATCATATTAACCAATGCCGCAGTGGGGTCCACATTACTTCCCTCCAGAGCGCCTGCTTGTAGACGCACGCTAGCATCCGGCGGCGCTGTCTCGCCATCCCGCAGACGCATCAGGCCATCAGCGCCTTTCTCCAAGGCTTGCGGGTCGGGTTTGACCAGCATGATGCGGTCTATTTCCACTAATCCCACGGCGGGGTCACCGGGTGGCAGGATAGAGACAGTACCATCGGCGCCAATCTCAATTTTCTCGGCTGGTGGTATCGCCACAGGACCACCTTCGCCCATGACAGGGTGTCCAGCACCGGTGGTGAGAATACCCCCTGAGATAATCTGCAGATCGCCGGCACGGGTGTAGGCTTCTTCGCCATTGGGGGCTTGTACCGCAAGCCACCCGTCGCCGTCCACCGCCACATCCAGTTCCCGATCCGTGGTGATCAGCGAACCTGCGCTAGTGTCTACACCAGCCCGTTCGGTCATGGCATAGACCCGGCTTGGGTGACCTTCGCCAAACACCGGCATACTCCGGGCTGCCGCCAAATCTTGACGAAAGCCCGTGGTATCCGCATTGGCGAGGTTATTGTTATTGACCGCCTGGGCGTGCAACACTTGCCGCGCCCCAGTCATCGCCACATATAACATGCGATCCATGCACTACTCCTTATAATTCATCACTTTGCATAATGGGAACTTGCGTAGCTCGTGAAAGAGGTGTCGACGGCCTGGATGGCCGTCGTCAAGCCTATAAGGATATATTCACGGCGTCCTCTGGAACGAGCTATGTAAGTCCTTTTATCTATTAACGCATGTTCAACAGGGTTTGACTCATCTGATCGTTGGTACTGATAACCTGCGCATTGGCCTGGAAGTTACGTTGTGCATTGATCATGCCCACTAACTCTTTAGTAATGTCCACGTTAGAACTTTCTAACGCGGCGGCGGTTATCAAACCCATTTTTCCGGTGCCAGGGGCATCTACGAGAGGTGATCCTGATGCAAAGGACTCTGCCCAGCCAGTGTCACCGATGGGGGTTAACCCTTCCGTATTACTAAAATTAGCGAGTACCACCTGACCTAGAGCACGGGCTTGGCCGTTGCTATAACGACCAAATACGGTACCATCATCACCCACTTCAACACCGGTTAAGCTACCGCTGGCAGAACCATCTTGGATCAAATCTTGGGTGCTAAACTGACCACCAAATTGAGTGGTGTCATTAAAATCTAAAGTTAAATCCAAATCCGCAGCAGCGTTACCAGGATCAATGCCTGTGAGGTTGATGGTCGCTGTGGTGGGATCAATGGCGCCCGCCTCATTAAAGCTCAAGGTGTTGGAACCCGTTAACCTAGTACCGTCGAGGGTATAATTGACGGTCCAGTCGTTGGCGGCAGCATTGGGCTTGACAAAGTAAGCGCTTAGGGTATGACTAATACCTTGGCTATCATTGACCGCGATGGAAGTGGAATAGTTATAGGTATCCGAATTGGTGGGATCAAAGGGCATGACTGTGGTATCGATGGCAGGCGCATCGGCGGCCAGATTCAAACCAAAGCCTACCCGCGAGGTAGCCTGAGGGTCCAAAGGTGTGTTTTTAAGCTGCAAATTTCCAACTTCGTTGCTGACATTACCGTTGTTGTCAGCGAGACGGCCCGTCAAATTCATCCCCTGGCGGTTTACAATATAACCCTCGCGATCCACGCCAAAGGTACCCGCTCGGGTGTAGACATTACTGCCATTATCATTCAACCGGAAAAAACCTTCGCCGCTCACGGCCATATCCAGGGGATTACCTGTGTCTGCGAGAGAACCCTGGGCAAACTGCTGACTAACACCCGATAGCTTGGTACCACTGCCGACAGATGTCGCGTTATAAAAGAGATCGGCAAATTCCGCCCGAGACGACTTAAAACCGGTGGTACTGCTATTGGCGATATTATTAGAGATCACCCCGAGATCCGAGGTGGCGGCATTCAAACCGGTAACAGCTGTGCGAAATGACATATAACATTCTCCTTGTCTAACTAACTAGTAAAGTTGTAAATCCTGTGCCTTAAAAAATTTCTTGAACATCGCTAAGATCGCGCCGACCAAGACCTGCCAAATTGAGGGTCACACCCTGACCACCTTGACCTAACGTAACGCTTTCTACCCGCGTCTGTAATTGTGTTGCAAAACTGCTGGCCTGACCGTCTACCATACCTTCGGCTTTAATCCGATAAGTACCTGTCGGTCTTTGCACACCTCGCGTATCTAAACCGTCCCAACTAAAGCTCACATTACCCATAGATTGATCACCCAAAGACAAACGGCGTACCTCTTGGCCGCTGGCGTCGATTATGCCGATGGTCAAATCCTTGACGTTTTCAGTCAGTTTTACGGCGCCCTGGAGGGGTTGAGCCTCGTCAAGATAGCCTTCCTCGCTGGCAACCACGACGTTTTGATTAACTAAGCTAGACGCCTGTAAAGCACTGGTGGACTGCACATGCTGGGCCAAATCCTGCACCGATGCGTGTAACTCTTGCAAACCCTGTACCGTACTAAATTGGGCTAACTGTCCTAGGTACTCTTGACCATCCATAGGTTTGGTGGGATCTTGGTTTTTCAATTGCGCAATCATCAGTTCTAAAAACTGTGCTTGCCCTAGCTCATCGCTGGGGTCTTTAGGCTTGGGCTTTAGCCCGGCATTTAATTCATTTAAAAGCTCTGTATTTTGAATGGTGTTCATTTTTTTACCGTTACTCACCTAAAGAAAGCGTGCGCAATAACATCTGTTTAGAGCTGTTCATCACTTCCACATTGTTTTGATAGGCTTGCGAGGCTGAGATCATATTGGCCATTTCCTCCACCGGATTGACATTGGGCATCAGCACATAACCCTCTTCGTCTGCCAAGGGATGACCCGGTTGATAGTTGCGTTGCAATGGCTCCTGGCTTTCCACAATACCAGCCACTTCTACCCCCGCTACCGCGTCATTGGACTCATCCATCAGGGTGGCGAAAACCGGCTGGCGGGCCCGATAGGTTTCATCGGTGCTACTGCTGGCACTGTTGGCATTGGCCAAATTACTGGCCGTGGTGTTGAGACGCACCGTTTGGGCGCCCAATGCGGAACCGGCAATATCAAAAACTTTCATTAGGGACATGGTTACTCTCCTCGCAGCGCGCTAAATATGCCTTTAATACGTCCCGTCAACAGGCGCAAACTGGCTTGATATTCCAGTGCATTGGTGGAAAAGGCAGCCACCTCCCGCTGTTCTTCCACGGTGTTACCGTCGATGGCAGGCTGGGTCGGTGTGCGGTATAAAACCTCACCGGAGGCGCCGCCGCCAGTCTGAAAATGGGACGCATGGGTGACTTCTAGGGGACCATTGCCTTGGGCATTGGCTAATACCGCTTTAAAATCCAAGTCTTTAGCCAGATAACCGGGGGTATCGGCATTGGCTAGATTAGCGGCAATGACTTCGGCCCGTTGGGCGCGCACTTTTAATGCCTGTTCATGGATGCCTAAAACTTTATCGAAACGCATTTGCATATTAAATAATTCCCTCATACTGATAGGACTTACCCATAAGCAGGACTTGGGTAGCTTGTGAAAGAGGTGTCGACGGCCCGGAAGGCCGTCGTCAAGCCTACAGGGATGTATTCACGGCGTCCTCTGGAACAAGCTGCGTAAGTCCTGGCTCAATTCCTTAACACCTGCAATTTACTGACGATCTGCTGAGGCAGACGCCAGAAAATCGGCGCTGTATCGTTGTATAGCTAACTTTTGCAAAAGCAGTGCCATAATAGTGAAGCAGCGTAATACGCCAAGCACCTGGTATACGACTTGCTTTAACTATTAAAAGAAATTCGTCATGCGGTAATTTTGACATCTTAGGACTTACGCATAATCAAAACTTACGCAAGTTCTGAAGCAACACTGGATGGGTTAATGGGTCTTGCTCACATTATTAAAGGACTTTGTTTGGGATTATTATTGGCACCCGCTGTACTGATGGCGGAAACGGTTCACTCCCTGGCTGCCATTCAACAGCATGTGGAAGCGTTTCTTCTGGACTTACAAGGTGAAGACGCCGCGGGATTAGAAATTCATGTGAACCCACTGGATTCTCGGCTACGCTTGGCTAACTGCGACGCCAAACTTGAGGCGTTTCTAGCCAGCGGCTCCCGCGCCCTGGGCAATACCTCGGTGGGGGTGCGCTGTCCGGGTTCGCAACCGTGGACCGTTTACCTAAGCGCCCAGGTTCGCTCCTTTGGGGATGTGCTGGTGGCTAATCGTTTTTTGCCCCGAGGTACCTTGTTAACCCAGGCCGACTTGAGTACTGAACGGCGCGACCTTACCACGTTGCCCGCCGGCTATGAAACCGATGCAAGCCGTCTGCTTGGCAAACGCCTACGGCGTTCTTTGCGGGAGCAAACGGTGATTCCGCCGCAGGCGCTGGAAGCGCCGAAGCTGGTAAACCGTGGCGACCGGGTAACGATTGTGGTCAACCACGCTGGGATGCAAGTCACCGCTAACGGTACTGCGCTACAAGATGGCGTACAAGGAGAGTATGTGCGGGTGCGCAACCAAACCTCCGAGCGGATTATTGAAGGAGAAGTGGTGGATGCTCGGCGGGTTCAAATTAATCCGTAAATAAATCGTTAAAGTTTTCTGCCGTGCGGCCGATAACTAAACTAAGTTTAGTGATATAGCGCACAGTGAGGGTTAACGGATATGAGCATTGAGTCCATCAAAGGAAAACAACCTCTGCCAACGCAGAGCAGAACTCAAAATACGCGGTCTGTATCGTCCCATACAGAGAACACCCGCGGCGTAAGTTCCCAGGACACCGCAGCCAGCAGCGACATCAAGCTGACGAAAGAGTCCCTGCGGTTACAGGAGCTTGAGGCCGAAATGGGCAACGAACCTGTTATGGATAAAGAACGCGTGAAGGCATTGCGGGAAGCCATTCTTGGCGGCGAGTACCAAACCAACTCCGTTAAGATTGCTGAAAAATTAATCTCGTTCGAGGACGAACTGTTTAAGAGTTAAAGTAGGTACGTTATGTTAAGCGCCTTGTTGCAGGAAGAAATTGCCGTTATTGGGGAACTTTATGAGCTTTTGCTGCGCGAGCAGGCGGCCTTAAGGGAGCGTCGGTTAGTTGAGTTCGAACAAGTAACTGGAGCCAAAGAGACCTGTGTCGATCGTCTCCAAATAGTAGTTACTGAGCGGCTTAAGCAACTGCGGCAGGCGGATTTTAGCGACGAAAACTTCGCTATTGAGGCGTATATCGAGGTTACCCAACCCGACGATCCGGCACAATTAAGAAAGCTATGGATAGATCTTGTGGAGATCACCGCTCAGACGCACCAACAAAACGCCATTAATGGCGCCATTATAGCGACCTGCCGTAATCATTTGGAACATGCACTCAGTATTCTCCACGGCCGTCCGCCGCGGGAATACCTATATGGGCAAGGTGCTCAGAGAACCTACGCGGGTGGTCAACGCCCCCTGGCCCAGGTCTAACGACCGATAAGGCCAAATGGGAAATGCGCTAGAGCGTTTTCGCTTTGGCTGTAACCAAGGCAGCTTTGGTCCGACGCGCACATCGGTACCGAAGGCGACGGATACAACCGAATGGGAAATGCGATAGAACCGTTTCAAGGAGTTTGTAAATGGACTTGGCTACCTTAATTGGCCTCTTGGGAGCGCTGCTGATCATTGCCGCATCGGTACTGTTTGGTGGCAGCGCACCGACCTTTTTCAACATACCGTCGGTGCTCATTGTATTCGGCGGCACTATAATGGCCACTCTTATCAAATTCCCTCTAGCACACTTTTTGGGGGCATTTAAGGTGGCCATGAAGGCGTTTTTCCATCAGGGAGACGATCCCATCAATGTCATCGGCGAGTCCGTAGAACTCGCCTCGATTGCCCGCAAACAGGGTATTCTGGCGTTGGAAGACGTAGAAGTAAAAAATGCTTTTCTAAAACGTGGTATTCAGCTGTTGGCAGACGGTCAAGAACCCGAATTTGTCCACAAGGTGTTGAGCCGAGACACCACCCTCACCATCGCCCGGCATGAGCGCAGCGAGGCAATTTTTCGAGCCATCGGTGATGTAGCGCCCGCCATGGGTATGATCGGTACATTGATCGGCTTAATTCAAATGCTTTCCAGCATGGATGACCCCCGCAAGATTGGACCTGCCATGGCGGTTGCCTTGCTGACAACCTTGTATGGGGCGATTATCGCCAATGTCATAGCGCTTCCTATTGCTGATAAATTGGCCCATCGCAGCGATGAAGAACGGCTCAATCGCGGTCTTGTTATCGAAGGTATCGCCTGTATTCAAGAAGGCATGAATCCCAAGGTGATGGAGGAACTGCTGAGAACCTATCTACCTCCCAGCCAACGCGCTAAACCCCTCAAGGAAGCAGCGCCTGCTGCTGCCGGCTAATAAATAACCACGGCAATTTAGTCATGGATGATTTTGCACCTCCCAAAAAATCAAAAAGCACAGGCGCGCCC
>CAZGON010000048.1:19317-21853 GCA_964527085.1 uncultured Candidatus Competibacteraceae bacterium | reverse complement strand
TCTATTCATAACACCGTTTTACACTAAAATAACCCAACTGCGTAACTCCTAAAGTGGTAAAAAACCCAAAAGTAAATGCTTTATCGGGTTTTTTGACGATCCCTGTCAGTATTTAACCAACATAGTGCTTTAGTACAATAATGTCTCGTGAAATAGACGTTATTGGAAACTAAAGGACCAGAATAGACTCGAAAAAGGTTTGTTAATGTAACCATAAAATTGACAGGCAAGCCATGGCGATTTTGACCTACGGAAACGTCAAGGACAAGGCGAGCACGCTGAGAGCGGTGACGAGTTTGGACCGAGAGGAATTTGAGCGGCTGGCGGTGACATTCGCGATGGTGTGGGATGCCCAGCAGGCCCAGGCGGGCCATGACGCTGCAAAAGGGGGACGATCACCGGTGTTGAGAACGGTGGAGCAGAGGTTATTTTTCATTCTGTTCTATCTCAAGACCTATCCGCTGCAGGAAGTACTGGGGCATTTGTTCGGACTCAGTCAGGGTCAAGCCAATGAGTGGATTCACCGCTTGAGTAGCGTGTTACAGGAGGCGTTGAGCCAGCAGGGGGATGTGCCAGCACGGTTGCCGGGCGAGATGCTGCAACGGTTGACACAAGAGGATCTACAAGACTTTGGGATCGACGGGACGGAGAGGCCGATTCAGCGGCCTCAAGAGGACGAGCGCCAACGCCAGTATTACAGTGGTAAAAAAAGGCGCATACGGTGAAAAACAATCTGTTGGTCGGTTTAGAGGATCGCCAGATCAAGTACTTAAGTGCCACCCACGCGGGGAACAAGCATGACAAAAAGCGCTGCGATGAAGATGGGATCTGTCCCCCACAGGGCAGTCACTTATATCGCGACAGTGGTTTTCAAGGCCACCACCTCGAAGGTGTCGTGATCCACCAACCGAAGAAAAAACCCCGCGGTGGTCAGCTCTCTGAGCAAGACAAAGTCCAAAATCGACTGATCTCCCAGGTCCGCGTTGGGGTCGAACAGGTCATCTCGGGGGTGAAGCGATGCCACATTGTCAAAGCGGTATTTCGCAACACAAAGCTCGGCTATGACGATACCGTCATGGAGCTTGCCTGCGGGTTACATAACTTCCGAAGCCATTGTCGCTTGGAGGTATATTGACAGGTTTTCAGGATGGGTTTTAGTTTCCAATAAGGTCTATTAAACAATCCGCTGCCTCAGCGATTCCCGTGGGAATTGGTGGCGCTTTAGTTGATTGCCTGACAAGTTGTTGAACGGCTGGTCGTAATGATCCTTTCTCTAGTTGTTCTCGGGTAATTTTTAACCCATTGCCCTGTTCTAATAGCCAATTCACCAGACATGTTTGTTCCGGCCAATGATCTCTTTCCACATAAAGCATCGGTTTGCCGTTACAAACGGCTTCGGTGAATGTGCCATAACCGGGTTTACCGACGATCACATCACAAGAACATAATAGATCTGTAAATGTTATATCTGCTAGCTGCTCCCGATGGCGTATATCGGTGCGCTGGCCACCCCATAGCTGCGGTACGATCCAACAAAGGTCTGCCTGACAAGGCCAGTGACTGATGGGTAGCGGCATATCAATACCCCCCAGCGCAACCAACGCTAGCGTTTGCTGTTTTGCCAATCCTAATCGTCTATTAAGTTCCTTACGGCGGTTCTGACCTAAGGTTGCAATGGGGCCGATGGTCTGGGTATTGCTCAGATCTAGCATGGCCATGGAGGGGGTGGGTTGGAGGAATAGGGCAGCTCTTTGATAAGCGGTCAGCATAGTTTGACGCCAATCGTCTAACGCTGGGTGTTGTAAACCACAACCGTGTAAAATATCGGACCAATTCAGCGAACATAACGCAATACTTGGGATACTCAGACGATCAGCGGCGGCTAAAGGTAGGTATGGAATGTTTGCCAGTAATACATCCGGCGCCAGCTGTTCCAATAAGGTGATTTCTCGCTGTAGGTAATGATCCCATTGATTGTAGAAGGTTTCATAAGCTGCTGCACTTTCGTTGTGCTTTATCTGCATGGCGTTAGCCATGACCAGGCCTATGTCGGTGGCTTCTGGAATATAAAAAAAATCCCCATCGACACGGTTGTGTAGCGTTTCTTCAGGAAGCGTACACTGAATTGTTAAACGCAGTGTTGGCAGACGCTGGCGCAGTTCTTTAAGTACCGGAGCAACTTGCGCCAGGTGGCCTAAACCGTGGCTGGATAAGGCCACAAAAACATGGGGAGCAGACATAAATTGAAGAAGATGGGATTTTTTACGAAACAGAAACGAAACCTAGCCGTTGTAATAAACTGTCTCCCGTCGCGAAAAGTTTTGCCATAAGGGGTTTTTTGCTGACATGGGTTACCTCGAAAAGCTCCGCTGTCTGACTCGCTTCCAATAAGTAATCGTCGCTGGTGCGTAGTTCATCCACCAGCTTAAGATCCAGCGCCTGAGTCCCGTACCAATGTTCGCCGGTAGCCACTTGAGGGATATCCAGAACACTACGATGGTTGCTGACAAACTCTTTAAACAAACCATGGGTTTGT
>CAZGON010000048.1:0-19307 GCA_964527085.1 uncultured Candidatus Competibacteraceae bacterium | reverse complement strand
TCGATTTCTTGTTGCAGTTTTTGGCGACCTTTATCGGAATTTTCGCCAAACAAAGTCACCGTGCGTTTATATTCACCCGCGGTAAATTGTTCAAAGTCGATCTCATTTTTGTTCAACAGACGATGAAAATTGGGCATTTGCGCCACCACTCCGATGGAGCCCACGATAGCAAAGGGGGCTGCAATAATACGGTCGGCCACACAGGCCATCAGATAGCCGCCACTGGCAGCCACCTTGTCCACCGCCACGGTAAGCTGGAGTCCTTTGTGTTTGATGCGTAATAACTGCGAGGCGGCAAGGCCATAGGCGGTAACCAGTCCCCCCGGACTGTCTAAACGCACCACCACCTCGTCATCAGGAGTTGCCACGGTAAGAAGAGCAGTAATCTCCTGGCGCAGCGAATTTAACGCTGAGGCGCGGATATCGCCGTGAAAGTTTAAAACAAACATACGGCGATGCCGGGATGTCTTGCCCTGCGCTTCCGCCTTATGCCGTTTTTTAAGGGCCTTATGTTTTTCTTTAACGGCTTTTTTGGAAAGTATATTGGCATATAAAACGTTGGCCATGGCTTCATAATGACGGTTAAGGTGTTTGACCTTAATATGCTCTTTAGACCGTGTCTGACCGCGGGAAGAAAGCGCCACGCTAGCGCCTGCTATAATGAGCACCGCGATAACCACAGTGATGGTTTTTGCCAAAAACAAACCGTATTCAGTCACAAACTCCATAAACAAAGCTCCGCTAAGTCAAGTGCTAAGCAAGGGTAGGATAGACAACTCTCTGCCCGTTACAAGTAGCGCAGATAGAGATAAATGTTGGCGATCACAATGGTGACCAACATGATGGGAAAAGCGAGTTTCATAAAGGGGAGAAACCCTATGGGCTGTTTGGCTTTCTCAGCGAACGCTGCAACGGTGAGATTAGCGCTTGCCCCGATGAGGGAACCGTTGCCACCGAGACAAGCGCCTAAAGCTAAAGACCACCACAAGGGGGTTATGCCATCCGTGC
Source organism: uncultured Candidatus Competibacteraceae bacterium (assembly GCA_964527085.1). Lineage (GTDB taxonomy): Bacteria > Pseudomonadota > Gammaproteobacteria > Competibacterales > Competibacteraceae > CAYRGG01. The sequence continues at coordinate 18,299 of CAZGON010000048.1, read as the reverse complement.
CACCAAACTCCGGTGTCATGGATTCGATGACCGGTATCATGGTCGCCACAAAAGGAATATTATCCAATAGGGCAGAGACAATGGCTGATACCCACAAGATGGTGGTGGCTGTTATCAGTAAATCGCCTCGGGTAAGTTCCACTAGGTTGGCCGCCAAGATATTCAACAGACCGGCATGTTCGACGCCGGCCACCACGATAAAGAGTCCTACAAAAAAGAAAATAGTAATCCACTCCACCTCGCCAAAAAAATGATGCACGGTGTCGGTCTGCTCTTCAGCGGTTTTGCTCCAGTTATGAAGTAATAATAAAAGAGCAGCCCCAAACATGGCGATAGTACCAGGTTCAAGACCAAAACCGTGACCAAACATAAAGCTTAATAGCACCAGCGCAATGACAGCTAACGATTGTTTTAATAGTTTAATGTCCTTAATGGCTTTTCGTTCGTCAAAGTGCATCACCCGGGTTTGTAGCGCCTCCGTGGTCTTTAATTCACGACCCCAAAACCAATAAATCCCGCCGACGACAACCATGAAAATCACCGCCGCGATGGGCGCTAGATTTGTGACAAAGTCATTAAAATTTAATCCAGCCGCAGAGCCAATTAAGATGTTAGGAGGGTCGCCGATCAACGTGGCTGTGCCGCCAATGTTAGAGGAAACAATAATCGTGAATAAAAAGGGGTAGGCTGAGATCTTAAGGGATTCAGTGATGAGCAGGGTCACAGGGGTAATCAACAATACCGTCGTTACATTATCTAGCAACGCCGAAAATACAGCTGTCACTATGGCCATCACTAACAATATACCAGGCGGATTGGCGTTGACTAATTTAGTTGCCCAGATGGCGACGTATTCAAAAATACCGCATTTGCCGGTTATGGCAACCAGCACCATCATACCGGTTAACAGGGCTAGGGTATTAAAGTCAATACCCGCCACTGCCGCATGTTGATTAAGCACCCCTGACATGATCATCAGCCCAGCGCCGAGTAAGGCAATGATGGCGCGATTAAACTTTTCTGTGATGATGGCCCCATAAGTCAGTATCAGCAGTGCGGTTGCCACCCACAACGGATGCCAACCGAAAATAACGTGTGGATCTCCTATCGCCAATGCATCATGCATTATTACTTCTCCTCAATAGCCGTCAGAAAAGCTTGTAAAAAACCTTTATAGGTCACCATGCCTTCAAGGGTGTTTGTCTTGCTCACTACGGGCAAACGGGTTCTGAACTTATGCAGCAGCAAAGCCACCTCGATTAAGGGCGTATCTTGGTGGGCGACAGGAATGTTGTGGGTTCTCATTACGTCGCCAACTCGTTGGCTATTCAGTTCCCTAAAACGTTCTTTAAGATCGTCTAATGTATCTGTCACAAAAGCGAGGTCGGTTAAACCATGATCCATGGTGGCGGCTGTCGGTAATAATAAATTGATCAAACGATAAGTGCTAAAAGTGCCGAGTAACTGACCTTGTTTGTCCACCACCGGCAGATTGCGCACACTCTTATCCATCATTAGCCGTATGGCCTGCGCCACAGTATCGTCAGGATCCAGTGTCGATGGGTCAGTAATCATTATCTGGGAGACAGTCATGGTCTAGAGTTCCTCTTGGATTTTTCACTTTTCCTATAAATGACGACTTTATATCGAGAATTTTGCAGATTTTGTCAATAAATCTTATCAGTTTTAGTGCGTTTCCCATTAAACGTTTCAACAGCATTTAACGATGCCATTGCTATAAAATGCAATCGATGGATAATAAGCGCCAAATTTTGTCAAAAGATAGGGTGGTTTGGGTCTGTCGAACCTGATTTTCTGCCTATCCCAAATGAATTTTTCGCCAGGAGAAGCTTATGCAAAACGAAGAGGAAAATGTTCTTGGGGAAGCGCTGCAAACCTGTTGTGTCTCCCCCATGACTGGCTTTTATCGGGATGGTTCCTGTCGGAGCGGTCCACAGGATCTCGGTCGACATGTGGTTTGCGCGGAAGTGACCGATGCCTTTTTGCAATTTTCTAAGTCGCAGGGCAACGATCTTATCACGCCGGTCCCGGAGTTTGGATTTTCCGGTTTAAAATCGGGCGATAGATGGTGTTTATGTGTGTTGCGTTGGAAGGAAGCTTTAGAGGCTGGCGTGGCGCCTCCTGTGATACTCACCTCCACCCATGCCTCAGCCTTGAAGCAGGTATCTCTGCAAGATCTGAAGAACCATGCTCTTGACTTAAATTAACCAAACAGATGGGCACTACTGACAGTGTTTGTGTTGATCAAGATAATCACTGTAGCGCCCCGGGATTGGAATGGGGCTGCGAATTTCATAACCGCCTTGGTCAGCCCGATAAGCGCATCCTCCTAGGATAGACAGGGAGGATAGTATCAATAAGGACAATATTGAGAGTAACAACTGTTTGTACATGCTGTTACCAGCATACCCTTAGCTAAGGCCAGGAAGCGAGCGGATCAACCGGGTTTTTAAAAGTTGTACTGCTTCGCTGATTTCCTGAGGGGTTTCCACATACATAGGTCCTTCTTGGTTGTAAATACTGCCTCTGTTTCCAAGAAGACGCACGGCAACCCGAGTCTTAGTAACCATTTTGGTTTTTTGATTATCCCAAATAAGCGCTTTGTCTGTTTCCACTCTAATAGGCATGTGACTTGGTCCTGTTTAACAATAATAGCTTAAATGCGTATTAACTTTTCTCAATAGCGACGCTAGCGCTGCGTAGCTTTGAAATTCAATAAGGTTGCATGATTTCAAAATAGGTTCTGGCAATCTTAATAACCTGACCCCGTTGATCGCGTTTAAACCAACGATGGTTGTGGTACTCCACATTGCTAGGGGTCGTCTGCTGCATATAATGCAGAAAGAAGTACCGAGCCCGTGCTATCAATTCAACTGAGTTTGATGATTTCTGTATAAACATGGTTTACACCGGTTATTCTAAAAGTTGTTACCTATGAAGGTTTTTGCATTATCAGTGCCAACTTTTAATACGGTGTGTATAAGCCTGACAAAACAGGCTTAGCCAAGCCATAGCGAATCAGACTATTTTTATCAATCTAGGGGGGAGACTTGGGTATTTTCCCTAATCCAAACAGGGGTACATGCCCTATACGCCAATCCCAGGGGGGATACAAAGCGGGGTTAAGTTATGAAATTGGAGTTTTGTTGTAAAAAGAATGCCGGTGGCCAAGAGCGTAGCCGTCAAATAGGTGGCATAACCGTTAGATTTGCCGTCAAATAGGTGGCATAGCTGTCAGATACGCCGGAAGATGCGTAACACTTCAGGTAGCGTGCGTAATCCGCGCATCACATGGGCTAAATGAGAGCGGTCTTGGACATTAAGAACAAGGTTGACCGTCGTAGTCACCCCATCTCGTTCCGAGGTGTTAATATTTTCGATATTAGTGTCAGCATTAGAAATGGCCGCTGCGATGGTAGCCAATACGCCGCGCTTATTACTGACATCGAGACGTAACTCAACGGGAAAATCAGGCTTTATATTTTGTTCCCATTGTACTTCGATCCATTTTTCAGGATTGGTTTTATGATCGGTTACGTTTTTACAAACGCCCCGGTGTACGACGATGCCCCGGCCAGCGCTAAGATAACCGACGATAGAATCGCCAGGCACCGGTCGACAACACTTACCAAAGATGACTACGGTACCTTCAGTGCCTTTTATAAATAACGGTTGAGAATCCCGATTGTCGCTGAGCAAACCATAATCCTGCCCATCATCACTTTCTGGCAGCAGCCGTTTAGCGATCAAAGGCGCCATTCGGTTACCTAGACCGATATCCGCTAAAATGTCATGAAAACTCTCTACATTAAGCTCTTTTGTCAAAACTTCAATGCACTCGGAAGATAATTCACCCAACCCATTAATACGCCCTAACAGCGCTTTTTCGAGTAAGCGCTTACCGAATAAAATAGCTTCTTCTCGTTGTAAATGCTTTAAGTAGTGTCGGATACTAGCCCGTGCTTTAGCCGTCACAATAAAATTGAGCCAAGCTGGATTAGGTCGTGCAGTCGGGGCGACAATCACTTCAATGGTTTGTCCACTGGCCAGCGGTGTGCGCAAAGGCACCAAACGTCGGTCCACTTTGGCGCCTATGCAGGTATTACCGATGTCAGAGTGGATTGCATAGGCAAAATCCACCGCAGTGGCCCCCCGGGGTAGTTCAATGATTTCCCCTCGGGGGGTAAAAACATACACTTCGTCAGGAAACAAATCCATCTTGACGCTTTCTAAAAACTCTACCGAGTTGCCAGCGCGACGCTGCATATCAAGCAGTTTTTGCAGCCATTCGCGAGCCCGTTTATGGGCGCTGTTACCTTGACTTTCCGGTGCTTTATAAAGCCAGTGGGCAGCAACACCCGCCTCGGCCATCAAATGCATTTCACCGGTACGAACCTGTACCTCAAGAGGCACGCCATGGGGACCAAACAGCACCGTGTGCAGCGACTGGTAACCGTTTGCTTTTGGTATCGCAATATAGTCTTTAAAGCGGCCTATAATCGGTTTGTACAAACCATGAACAACACCCAGGACGCGATAACAGGTGTCTACCGTGTCGACAATAACACGTAAGGCATAAAGGTCATAGACTTCACGGAAAGGTAGCCGTTTATCGTGCATCTTTTTATAGATGCCCCATACATGTTTGCTGCGGCCTAATACCCGAGCCTTTATGCCATCTTCTAACAGTCGGTTACGAATCCGGGTCTCTAACTGGCCAACGATCTCCTTCCGATGGCCACTCGCTTTACGCATGGCTTCGCTAAGGACCCGATGGCGCAGCGGGTAAAGATAACTAAAACCTAGGTTTTCCAACTCCAATCGCAGATGATTCATACCCAAACGACCTGCGATGGGCGCGTAAATTTCCAACGTCTCACGAGCTGTACGACGACGTTTTTCTAATGTCATCACGCTGAGGGTGCGCATATTGTGCAAGCGATCGGCCAGCTTGATCATAATGACCCGCAGATCCTTGGCCATGGCGAGAAACATTTTGCGAAAATTTTCTGCCTGCGCTTCCAGCTTGGTACTAAATTGCATTTGCGTCAATTTGCTGACGCCGTCTACCAGTTCCGCCAATTCACTGCCGAAACGGTTTTTTAATTGCTCTTTAGTGTATTCGGTGTCTTCAATGACATCGTGAAGCAGCGCCGCCATGACGGTTTCATGATCAAAGCGCACTTCTGCAAGAATGCGTGCTACTGCTAAAGGGTGAAATACATAGGGTTCACCACTTTTACGGTATTGCCCGCTATGGGCTTCGGCTGCAAAAAAAGCGGCTTCACGCACTGCTTCAATCTGCCCGGGTTCTAAATAACTCGCCAGCACCGAGCACAGTTCGTTGATGCGCAATTGCAGATCGTCTGTCCAGTCCGCGTCAAAATCCTGCCTGGTTGCAGGACTAGCGGATTGTACTAAAGCATCCATTAAATCGATTTTAACCTCATGACTATGACCCTGTTTCTGGTGGAGACATATCTGGGTCAGGATCAGTCTGGGGTGCCGTATTTCCCGTATTTCCCGTATTACCTGGATGAAGCTTGTTAATATCTAACCTGTCTTCGGCGAGTTCCCGCAGAGCCACTACGGTGGGTTTATCATTTTCCCAAGGTACTAAAGGGTCGCCACCCATAGCAAGTTGCCGAGCACGTTTGGCGGCAGCCAACACCAGGTGAAAGCGATTATCAATTTTATCGAGACAGTCTTCGACAGTAATACGAGCCATGGTTATTTACCGATAAGATTTTTAAGAATTGAACTAAAACAATACATTAAGACAACAAATCTTGGATTAGGTTGTATTGACGGATGGTTTGAACCTCACGCAATTGACGATTAGCCAAAATTATTGCGCGCAGATCATCCAACGCTTTATCAAAATCGTCGTTAACGACAATATAGTCAAAGTCGTTGTAATGCACTATTTGATTAACGGCGTCGCGCATACGCCGTTCAATTACCTCAGGGTCATCTTGACCCCGCTTTAAAAGACGCTGGCGCAGAGTTTCCCGGGACGGGGGCAAAATAAATATAGAGCGTGCGTTTAAATTACTAGCTCGTACTTGAAGGGCCCCTTGCCAGTCGATTTCAAGAATGACATCGGCGCCTGTGCGAAGCTGTTCCAGCACCGCATAACGGCTGGTTCCGTAGTCATAGTCAAAAACCTTGGCATGTTCCAAGAATACCTCCTCTTGAACCAAGGCGCAGAAGGTGTCGCGGTCCACAAAATAGTAATCACGACCGTCTTTTTCACCCGCTCGTTGTGGTCGCGTGGTGTGGGAAACTGAAACCTCTATATCAGGTAGGCAGCTCAATAAGTGTTTGACTAAACTTGTTTTACCGGCTCCCGAAGGCGCAGCGATGACGTAAAGATGGCCCGTTATCGCCATATGTTTTGTATCCTGCTTTATTAAGTGCTTAGCAATTTACAGACTGAGTTTTGAAAATTTTTCAAGCTCAGTATTTTAAATTGTACAAGTCAATGCTAGAAACGTGCGTCCATGATAGCAGTTTTGGCGGTTAGCTGAAGCTTCATCTAAACAGTGCATAAAAAAGCCAAAGCCGGTTTTTAAAAAATATACCTTTCAGAGCTTCCGATGGTTGCGCTCATGTCCTTGGTGGAGGCTGTTGATGTGGATAAGTAAGAGTTAGATGTGGGATATAAGTGCTCAAATTCCATTTAAATTTTCAATCTGCTTGGCGAGCGTCACTGGTAATGTTTTTTAGATCAATTGTTTAATAAGATTTTGCAAGTTAGAATCTCGAATCATGCTTACCATGATATCCATTGTTTATCGCTGGCTGTTAGCAAATTTTATTGGCTAACATTGGATAAATAATTTTTCCTGTAAACACTTTAAACCTGCATTTGTGGCTGCTTAATTAAAGACTCTGCTGGAATACCAAGCCCTTCATGTAACCTCCAAATCATTTTCAGTGTCAGCGAACGTTTATAATTCAGGATTTCGTAAACTCGGTTGCTTTTTCCAATCATTGGTTCGAGATCTTTAGCGGTCAAGCCTTTGCGTTCCATCTCAAATTTTATGGCTTCAATCGGATCGGGAAGATCCAATGGATAGTGCTTGGCTTCGTATGCTTCAACAAGTGTGACCAACACATCAAGCTTGTCTCCTTCAGGCGAGTCGGGCTCAGCCATCATGAGCGATTCAATTTCTAGCAATGCCGCTCGGTAGTCAGTGTCAGTTTTGATTGGTTTGATATCCATTTGGTTATCTCTGGCTAAATTGTGTGTGCGTCTATTTTGTCGTATTGGGCATGGGTTCCTAAAAATCTTATATAAACAATCCGGTAAGGGTAGTTCACCCAGACTACAAGTCGGTACTTGTTTCCAGCAATATTAAATACCACCCTACTATCCTTCAAAATACTGGCGTTTCGAAAGTTTGCCTTTACATCAGAAGGGGTCGCCCAGTTAGCTTTCAAAACATGTCTATACCATGCCAACGTAGGGTCCATAGCATCTGAGTACTCTGAGTTTGTCTCCCAAAATGCTTTGAGTGTTGATAAGGAAATAATTCTCATGCGCTGGATGATAGTCCCATTATGGGACTTAAACAATTGCTTTTCCTGGTAGGACAATGATGAGAGTTTGGTGAAAACACGTATCTTTCTTACCTACTGCGTTCGAAGCGGACTGGCAAACTCTTAGCTGTATTGGTTAGCATTTTCGCGACTTTGCGCTAAATTCTTGAAAGGGAAAGGGAGCACCGTAGCCTGCTTGTTACGTACATAGTATGCTTCAGTCATTGCCAGACAACGCTGTTTCAATGCTTCCGGCCCTTCTAGATAACGGATATGGTTAAACTGACCTCGGCTGAACTTAAAGCCGCCTTTTTCTATCCCTGCAAAAAAGGCTGAATGCTCAGCATTATAAAAATGTCCTGTAAGCGCAGTGAGATACTCGTTGTGCTGACCTTTCAGGGAATAATAGAGAAGAATCCCGCTTTGCTCGTAGTAACGATCAAAAAAGCCTTTCTCAGCATTTGAGCGATAGGTCACCCCTGTCTCTTTAAAATCCCCTTTAAAGAAAGGCGTTTTTTTTGGGTAAGTGTTGAGCATCTTCAACAGTTTTTTCGCCAGTACCTCTGATATTTCACCCGTGCCAGATAATTCTTTTTCGATAAACGCTCGCTCCATCCCTTGTTGCTGGCCTTCTTCTAACTTTTCTAGAATAGTGAACAGCTCAGCCACATCCGGTACCGCTGCGATTCCTTCATGAACGATGGTGCAAACCTGTGACTTATTACCCGACATGTCGATCACATAGCTCAGGGTTTCAAAAAACCGTTTTTTATCCGGCAGTGTAATACCAATATCGTTGTGAACAAATAACTCGGCAGGTGAGAAGGTTTGTCCTTTTAACGCTACAAACTTAGCGCCAAACCGCAGGCTTTCACAAAGATCGAATGCAACACATTTGTAGATAGGGTGGTCAAAAAACGCCTCTGAATCGACATACAAATAGGATTCACCAAGTCCACTAAAGAAAGCTTCTGCCCCCAGTTTACCCAATGCTCGAATCAAAAGGCGGCCAAGCATGAGACCATCACAATCTTCAAAAGCGATTGATTGGTAAGCAATATCGTCAGCGCCTGCTGGCTTGGTCGTCGATGCTGGGATAAGAATCCAATAAGACCTGCTGTGCCGGACCAACGCAACCGGTGCCGCATGATAATCGATCTTTGTTAATTCAGCGGCATAGTTTGGTTTGCCAGTTTTACGGGTAAGCGACACTTTATATAGCCTGAACTTCTTGTTGAGTTCCGCATGGTTTAGTTTTAAGTCAATTAAAGTCGTTAAACAGCGGTTCATGCTTACCCCCTTTTAAAACTTTCCATTGTCGCGAGTAAATCATGAAACGGCGGTACGTTATTATGTCCAGCTGCCAAATCAATGATACCGGGAACCTCAATTACATCTGCGCTCTGCGGTTCTGAATGTTCGACAAAACCGTTTGTTTGTGAAGCAAAACGGGTGCAAACCATTCGCGCCTCATCGTGATAGACAGCATTGATGTAGAGCGCTTGTGTCTGTTTATTTGCAAACATCTTAGGTGTTTCGCTTCTAATCACCAATAAATTTTGCTGGCACTTCTCCAAAGTGCCTTTTCTTTTTAGGCATGACAGGGAAAGGTTCCAGTGCTTCACATCCACCAGCAGCACATGGTTCCCCACCATTAGGTAGCCATCAAACCATTCGGTCATGCCCGCTGGCATTTTATGAACCTCGAAGCCATAATCCTTCAAATCGGCTGTTTGCTGTTGCGCTGATCCCCAAGATTTTTGCGCCCGCCAGTACCCAGTTTGCTAATAAACCAGATGACGTGAGTGCCAGCTCGAAGGTCTTCGCGACGGCGGTATCGTCCATTTCGTTGTGCTTGGCAATATTAGCTATCTCAAATCCGCTATCGTGAAAGCTTTCACAAGCTCCGCAAGTCCTTTGTGCGTAAGTCCTAACCGTGTAACTAACAAGCGGAGTTGCCAAACAAACGTATGATTATTTTTCTCAAATCGGTGAGAGGTGATTGTCAATCCTGGGTTTACCTGTTCCATATATTGTACAGGTTTGGGTTGTGAATTATACTCGTGCTGTTAATTGTACAGGTTGGAGGTTCTATGCGGATCATCTCTTTTACGGAAGCGCGAAATAGCTTGAAGGCGGTTTTAGATGGCGTGGTAAACGATGCTGATACCACAGTGATTACTCGTCGCGACGCAGAAGATGCCGTGGTCATGTCGTTGGAGTACTACAATAGCCTGATGGAAACGGTTCATCTACTGCGTTCACCTGCTAATGCTGAACACTTGAATCGCTCCATCAACCAGTTCAAAGCGGGCAAAATAATACAACGGGAATTGCTGGATGAGTGATCGGTTATTGGCTTGGACGGATGAAGCCTGGCATGATTATGTGTATTGGCAAAGTCAAGACAACAAGACGCTCAAAAGAATTAATAAGTTAATCAACGATGTGAAGCGTTCTCCCTTTGAAGGCATCGGTAAGCCCGAAGTGCTGAGGGAAAACTTAAGCGGTTTTTGGTCCCGTCGAATTGATGACACTAACCGCCTCGTCTATGCGGTTGACGATAGCGCCATCACCGTGATTGCTTGCCGTTACCACTACTGATACAAACATAGCGATCATTCGGCCTTTTGAGCGAATCTAGCGCAAAAAATCACTCGACATTCTGAATCTGTTCCCGCATCTGTTCGATCAGCACCTTAAGCTCCACGGTAATTCGAGTGGTCTCGGCATCACCAGATTTAGCGGCTAAGGTATTGGTTTCCCGATGCAATTCTTGCATCAGAAAATCCAGTCGTCGGCCTACCGGTTCGCTACGCTCTAAAACATCATCGATTTCGCTAATGTGGGCATCGAGACGGTCTAATTCTTCATCCACATCCAGACGCTGAGCAAGGATAGCCATTTCCTGTTCTAGTCGATCCAGATCTGGCTCTACAGATAATTCTGATAACCGGGCTAGCCATTTTTCCCGTAATTTACTGCGTACTTCGGGACGCCGCGCCCGGACCTGCTGCACCAATGATTTTATGCCATGGCAACGTTGCAAAATCATCTGCTGAATACGCTCCCCTTCACGGCAGCGGGTCGCCACCAGTTCCGCCAGCGCTTGATCGAGACCCGTCGATACAGCGGTTGTGAGCTGTTCTAAATCCGGTTCTGCTTCCGCGATAACCCCAGGCCAGCGTAGAATATCGCTAAGTTTTGGACCTGTGTCCGCGTTCATACGGGTTTGCAGTTCTTTAGCCACCGCCAAAAGGTGGTCTACAAAGGGTAGATTGAGGGTAATATTCGCCGTACCGCCTACCTTTGATTGGAATTTTAAGCTGCCTTCCACCTTGCCACGGCTGACTGCGGCGGTGGTTTTTTCCCGCAGGGCGCCTTCTAGAGATCGCAGTGTTTCCGGTAATCGAAGGGTAATATCTAAAAAACGATGATTGACGGAACGCAGTTCCCAGGTGATCATCCACCCATCATATTGTTCTTCACTGCGGGCAAAAGCGGTCATGCTACGAATCATTAGATTTCCTCAATCCCGGTGTAAGCCATTACATGTTGCGAAGACTATTATAATGGTAAGCGGATTTCTTAGTGGATAAAAGCAGCTTGACGATGATGGTTGACGGTTACTGTCTGTCCCGGTGATATTTTAATAAGGACACTTTTCCATAGAGGCACCGAGTATGCGCCCAAGTTCTAGATCTCCTGACGAAATGCGACCCGTTAGCATGACTCGCCACTTTATTAAACATGCCGAAGGGTCGGTGTTAGTAGAGTTTGGCGCCACCCGGGTTATTTGTGCGGCTAGCATAGAAGAGCGGGTGCCGCTTTTTCTCAAGGGCAAGGGTAAGGGATGGGTCACGGCTGAATATGGCATGTTACCCCGAGCCACCCATACGCGCTCAGGACGCGAGGCCAGCCGTGGCAAACAAACGGGCCGCAGCATGGAAATTCAACGCCTTATCGGCCGAGCGTTGCGGGCGGTGGTGGATATGGAGGCGTTGGGGGAGCGTACCATTACCATCGATTGCGATGTGATTCAAGCCGATGGCGGCACCCGTACCGCAGCCATTACTGGGGGTTTTATTGCCTTAGCGGATGCTATTCGCACCTTAGCTACTACGGGTAAAGGTGGGGTTAAAAAGAACCCACTGCATGGTCAGGTGGCCTCAGTTTCGGTGGGTATCTTTCAAGGTCTGCCGGTGCTGGATTTAGATTATGCGGAAGATTCTGAGGCGGAAACCGATATGAATATCGTCATGAACGATGCAGGGGCTTTCATTGAGATCCAAGGTACCGCCGAAGGACATGCTTTTCGCCAGGACGAGTTATCAGCCATGCTGGATTTAAGCCGCATCGGAATTGAGCAGTTGCTCAAAAAACAGCGTGAGACCCTAGGCTTGATTTAAACCAAAGGATTATCATGGACACGATTATTTTAGCCACCAATAATCCCGGTAAGGCGCGGGAGTTTAACGACTTGTTGGTAGGGGAGAGCGTGGAAGTGCTGCCCCAGTCAGCCTTTAATGTGCCAGAGGTAGATGAAACCGGTTTGAGTTTTGTGGAAAATGCTCTGCTTAAGGCCCGTCATGCAGCCCAATATAGTGGGTTACCGACCCTTGCGGATGATTCCGGTTTGGTGGTAGATGCCCTTGGCGGCGCGCCCGGTATCTATTCGGCCCGTTATGCTGGCAGTCATGCCTCTGATCGGGATAATGTGGAAAAGCTTTTGACGACCTTGGACAAGGTTCCCGATGCTCCGCGCTCAGCCCGTTTTTACTGCGCATTGGTATATTTACGCCATGCAGCCGACCCAACGCCACTGATTTGTGAAGGAAGCTGGCAAGGTTTCATTACTCAAACGCCTCAGGGTACGGGAGGGTTCGGCTATGATCCGATTTTTTTTGTGACCTCCGAGGGTAAAACCGCCGCCCAGTTGAGACCTGAATTAAAAAACCGCTTGAGTCATCGGGGGCAGGCGTTAGCGCAATGGCTGAGCCGCTGGCGGCGTGTTTAGAAAATACGATAATCAGCTTAAGTAAGCCCCTGTCATGATCTCCTATGCTTGAACAGAACCTAACAGCCCATACTGACAAATCTGATAAAGTTGTGCCTTTATCGCTTTATATTCATCTCCCCTGGTGTGTCCGTAAATGCCCCTATTGTGACTTCAACTCCCACGCTTTAAAAAGCGAGTTGCCGGAAGCCCGCTATATCGATGCCTTGTTGGAAGATGTGCAACACGACGTGCCCCGGGTGGGTGACCGACCCATCGAGAGCATCTTTATCGGAGGTGGCACCCCTAGTCTGTTTTCCGCAGAATCCATTGATCGTTTGTTGCAAGGACTGCAAAGTCGTTTGACTTTCTCCCCTGATTCAGAAATTACTCTGGAAGCGAATCCCGGTACCGTGGAGCAACGCAAATTTCAGGAATTCCGCGAGCTGGGTATTAACCGTCTCTCTCTGGGTATCCAGAGTTTTAATGCAGATCATTTGCAACGACTAGGCCGCATTCATGGTCGGGAAGAAGCCTTTCGCGCCGCAGAGGTGGCCCATGAGGTGGGTTTTGATAACTTTAACCTAGACATTATGTTTGGTCTGCCGACCCAGTCTTTGGATCAGGCGCTGAGGGATGTGGCGAACGCTATTGCCCTTGAGCCGACGCATATCTCTTACTACCAGCTCACGGTGGAACCCAATACCCTGTTTCATCGCTATCTACCGTCGGACTTGCCCGATGATGAAAAGCTTTGGAAAATACAACAACAGGGTCAACAGCGCTTGCAAGAGGCGGGTTTTGAGCACTATGAAGTGTCTGCCTTTGCCCGATCTCAGCGACGCTGTCGGCACAACGTGAATTATTGGGAATTTGGCGACTATCTAGGTATTGGCGCCGGTGCTCACGGTAAGCTTACCGATTCAGCTGGAGACATTTCTCGATACTGGAAGCTAAAAAATCCCCAGGATTATATGATTCATGCCGGACGACCCTCATGTACAGGAGGCGATAGTGAAATTCGTTCCCAGGATTTACCCCTCGAATTTATGATGAACGCGCTACGCTTAGTAGCGGGTTTTCCTGTGGTACTTTTTGAAACCCGCACAGGACTGTCTGCGGAGCGCCTGTTGCCGGCTTTGCGGAAAGCTAGTGAGCAAGACTTATTGACTTGGCAAGGCGAATGGGTCCAGCCGACCGCCCGAGGTTGGCGTTTTCTCAATGACCTGCTGACGTTTTTTATGCCTGAAGGTGACTAACTAATATGCTGGAATGGATTACCATCATGTGTCCTTATTGCGGCGAAAGCCAAGAAACATCGGTGGATTGTTCAGCGGGTTCGCAATGCTATGTGGAGGACTGTCAAGTCTGTTGTCAGCCTATGGTATTTGACGTGCAGGTGGACGCCGACGGCGGTTTGGGCGCCGTGGACGTGCGCCAAGAAAACGACTAAAACATCTGAACTTATGCACAAAGCACAAAGGACTTGGGTAGCTTGTGAAAGAGGTGTCGACGGCCCGGACAGCCGTCGTCAAGCCCATAGGGACGTGTTCACGGCGTCCTCTGGAACAAGCTGCATAAGTCCTAAACACAACGACCCAACCCTTGTGATCATGAATGGAACGTATAACTATGCACACTGACACAGGCACGCCAAAACGCCCCCGGGGTATTTATTTACTACCCAATATGTTCACCGCCGCTGCCTTGTTTGCAGGCTTTTACGCCATTGTGGCATCTATGCAAGGCTATTTTGAGACTGCTGCCATCGCTATTTTTGTGGCTATGGTGTTAGACAGTCTCGATGGACGTATTGCCCGGTTAACGCACACCGAGAGCGCTTTCGGGGCAGAGTTTGATAGTTTGGCGGACATGGTCTCGTTCGGCTTAGCGCCTGCATTGATTATGTATCAATGGGCGCTGGTGGGGATGGCGGGTCTTGGTTGGGTACCCGCCAAATTAGGTTGGTTAGCGGCTTTTCTTTACGCGGCCTGTACGGCGTTGCGTTTGGCCCGTTTTAATACCCAAGTGGGTAGCGCTGACAAACGCTATTTTATGGGCCTACCGAGCCCCTCGGCGGCAGCCATCATGGTGGGGTTGGTGTGGGTCGGTGAAGATCAAAGTCTGGCGGGTAGCGATTTATTGTGGGTAGCCTTTTTGGTGACCGTGGGTACCGCTATATTGATGGTCAGCAACATCCTCTATTACAGTTTTAAACAAGTGGATTTAAAAGGACGAGTGCCTTTTATGGCGGTAATTATTATGGTATTGGTTTTGGTATTGACCTCTCTTGATCCCCCTAAGATATTATTTACAGGTTTTTTTGTCTATGGTTTATCGGGTCCAGCACTGTTTTTGATTCGGCTTCGCCAACGTGCGCGACGTCGCGCCTTGAGTTTTTCAGAACCCAGTAGAAAACCCCATTCGACTCAAGATCGCGATGATGTGAAATAGACATATATTTGGTTGGTTTTTGGACGTGCGGTTATATAGATAACACCCACTTTTGTAATGGAGCCTTTTTTGATGAATAAACTCATTATTTTTGATACTACGTTGCGGGATGGCGAACAAAGTCCAGGCGCGTCCATGACCCAGGGTGAAAAGGTACGCATCGCTAAAATGCTAGAGCGCATGCATGTTGATGTGATCGAGGCGGGATTTCCGGTGGCCAGTGAGGGGGATTTTGCCGCCGTACAAGCAGTGGCCAGGGCCATAAAAGACAGTACCGTGTGTGCCTTAGCGCGGGCCACCCAGGGCGATATTGATCGGGCAGGCCATGCCTTACAAGGCGCCAATTCGCCCCGTATCCATACCTTTATCGCCACCTCGCCTATTCATATGGAAATGAAACTACGGATGACCCCAGACCAAGTATTCGAGCAAGCCATCGAGGCGGTTAAATGGGCGCGACGTTGGACCGATGACGTGGAGTTTTCCGCGGAAGACGCCGGCCGTTCTGAATTGGATTTTTTGTGCCGCATTGTGGAGGCGGTGATTGACGCCGGCGCTAAAACCGTCAATCTTCCGGATACCGTGGGCTATAACGTGCCGGATCAGTTTGCGTCCCTTATTCGCCAGCTACGGGAACGGGTGCCCAACGCCGACAAAGCGGTGTTTTCTGTCCATTGTCATAATGATTTAGGGCTGGCCGTCGCCAATTCCTTGGCCGCTGTGCTGAATGGCGCTCGCCAGGTGGAATGCACCATTAACGGTTTAGGTGAGCGGGCAGGCAATGCGGCGTTAGAAGAGATTGCCATGACGGTGCGCACCCGCCAAGATATCTTTCCCTGCGATACCACACTGGATACCACCCAGATTGTGCCGGCGTCGCGGTTAGTGGCTAGCATCACCGGTTTTCCCGTGCAACCTAATAAGGCCATCGTGGGCGCCAATGCGTTTGCCCATGAATCCGGAATTCATCAAGACGGTGTATTAAAACACCGGGAAACCTATGAAATTATGCGTGCCCAAGACGTGGGGTGGCACGCTAACCGAATGGTGTTGGGTAAACACTCGGGCCGTAATGCCTTTCGCACCCGTCTGCAGGATTTAGGTATCACGCTGAATTCAGAGGAAGAACTCAGTGCCGCCTTTAGCCGCTTTAAGGATCTAGCTGACAAAAAACATGAGGTCTATGACGAAGACATCCAAGCCTTGATCAGCGATACCCATCTCGCCACCATCAATGAACGGGTCAAATTGGTGCATCTAAAAGTGACTTCGGAAACCGCTAAGACGCCCTGCGCCCAGGTGACCCTACAAGTAGATGGTGAACAGCGGTACACCTCTGCCCAGGGTGATGGACCGGTGGATGCGGCTTATAAGGCCATCGAAAGTTTGTTGCAAACGCAATCGACATTGCAACTTTATTCGGTTAACAGTATTACCAGCGGTACCGACGCCCAAGGGGAAGTGACCGTGAGGCTTGCTAAAGAGGGGCGTATTGTCAATGGCCAGGGTGCCGACACCGACATTGTGATCGCTTCCGCCAAAGCTTACCTCAATGCGTTAAACAAAGTGTTGCAACCGCAACCCCGAACCCATCCGCAACAGGGCGATGTGTGAGTGTGACTGTGGATGAACACGAGCGAAGACGCTACTTGCAAGCCATGGGTATCACCCTGTGGGAGCAGCGCTGGTCCCCACAGCAAGTTTTTACAAAAGGCGACGCTAGCCTAATAAAAGATTCTGTAACCTCGCAGGCATCAGCGACGTCATCATCGGTAGGATCTGCTGATCAAAAAGTGACGGCGGAAGAACCGCCAAATGAATCGCTGGCGTTGGACAATATTACCGCAAAGGATGTAGACCCTGCTCCACAGCAGTCACTGAACGCTGCCCTAGAGCCGCCAAATGAGCCGCTGGCGTCTCCGGCAAAGCTTGAGCTAGACCCTGCTCCACAGCAGTCACTGCATACCACCCATGATTTACTGACTGAGCAAGCGGTGACATCGCCAGAATTAGCCGACACCGATGAGCGAGCTATACGGATTTCCCAAATGGATTGGGGAAGCTTGGAAACCGAAGTCAGTGGTTGTGTTGCCTGTGATCTACACAAAAGCCGCACTCAAACCGTGTTTGGCGTGGGTAACCGCCAAGCAGAGTGGATGATTATCGGCGAAGCGCCCGGCGCCGAGGAAGATCGCTTAGGTGAACCTTTTGTAGGGCGAGCAGGAAAACTGTTAGATGCCATGTTGCAAGCGTTGGGACTAAACCGCGAAAAGGTTTTTATTGCCAATATCCTTAAATGCCGCCCTCCCAAAAATCGCGACCCTTCACCCCAGGAGGCGCACTGTTGTCGGCCTTTTCTGAAACGCCAAATTTCCCTCATTAAGCCCCGCATTATCGTTGCAGTGGGGCGTATAGCTGCCCAAAACCTATTACAAACCCAGGTGCCGGTGGGTAAATTGCGGGGCCGCGTACATCATTTAGAAGGTACTGAGATCCCTGTGATTGTGTCTTATCATCCTGCTTATTTATTGCGTTCACCTCGCGAGAAACGCAAAGCCTGGGACGACCTACAACTTGCTCAGCGGATCTCCCTGGCCGCCCAGCAAATAACCAACGGGTAGCGAGAAGGATAGCCAAGATGAGCGCCATTCCCGAGCCGTCAGCCGTGCGTTTTCGAGCTATGAGCTATGCGGATTTAAACAACATTATGGCGATAGAAAAACAAGCCTATGCCTTTCCCTGGACAGCCACCATCTTTCGCGACTGTATTCGCGTGGGGTACCGCTGTCGGTTGTTGGAGATAGAAGAGATTATCGAAGCCTATGGCGTCCTTTCGGTGGCTGCCAATGAAGCCCATGTGCTTAATCTTTGTGTGCGACCGACCTCGCAAAATCAAGGTTTTGCGCGCCATATGTTGGGGCATCTACTAGATGTCGCTCGTATAAATGTGGCTAAAACTATTTTTCTTGAAGTTCGTCCTTCCAATCAAAACGCTATTAATCTTTATCAATCAATGGGATTTTGTGAGATAGGGGTAAGGCGTGATTATTACCCTAATCACCAAGGGCGTGAAGATGCTCTGGTGATGGGAATGTCGCTTTAGCGCATTTTTCATCCTATTAGCATTTATCGACACCCTCCTGCGCAGGAATCCAGTATTAAAAAAACTGATATGGACGTTTTGTCTGTTATAAAGATCCGACGAAAAATATTGGTTTGTACTGCCTAACTTAACGTCAGTTCTGGATAATTATCCTGTGATAGGCTGTGTCTCCAGTAAGCG
>CAZGON010000047.1:16027-22213 GCA_964527085.1 uncultured Candidatus Competibacteraceae bacterium | reverse complement strand
CCGGGCCGTCGACACTTCTTTCACGAGCTACGCAAGTCCTTTTTGCGTAAGTCCTGACAGAGAAAGTTATCTGCCTGACAGTCGGTTTACTCGATGGCACATCCGCGAAGTATTCCACGGACCATCACGGTACTATGGGACGTGAGATAAATAACCTTAAGAGTGCGTACACCACTTGTCGATGTAATCCTACAAACCTTGACACCATTTTTTGTTAACCACACTATTTTCGACTTGTCGTCATCATGAATAGCACTATAAGAAAACTAAAGGCACATTTATCTAATCATCTGTGCCAAGCTTGGGCAGGCCAAACCATTGAAATTACCTCCCATCGTAAAGTCGTCGCTCGCATCATTGATGTACCGTAAACGCCTGAGCAAGGGGCTTGCCCGACTAATGAGCAGTGGCGTAACAACATGGTCAGGTGGAAAACCCTTAGGTACGTCGTTACGGCTTAAATCTACGGGGAAGACGGTTTCTAGTCTTGTTTTAGAAGATCGCGGCTAGTGCTCTACTGTGATAAACCAACGCCATTTCTCAATTCCTCCTCTGTCTGTTAGACTAGCTAGCGCATCACGACATCATGATTCACTGATGGGGTTTGCCATGAGAACCACAATCACGATTGATGACGACCTGTTTAAAGCCGCTAAGGCGCTTGCGACGCAACGCAATGTTGCCATAGGCAAAGTCGTGTCCGATCTTATGCGTAAAGGACTCAACGCAGAATCACGCATCAAATTGAGGAAGGGCAGTGGGTTTCCGGTGTTTGAAGTGCCTGCCGATGCCCGACCCATTACCCTCGAAACAGTGAAAGAAGCGGAAGATGAGCTTTGAGCCATCTGCTCGATATCAATCTACTCATCGCCTTGGCCTGGCCTTCTCATGTTCATCATACATTGGCTCAACAATGGTTTAAGAAAAATAAAAGTAATGGCTGGTCGACGTGTCCGATCACCCAAACGGGATTTGTGCGTATTTCGTCAAATCCAAAATTTATCGATAGCGCTGTGACACCCACTGAAGCGCTAGCGTTGCTGAGTAGGGTGACTAAGTTTGAAGATCACCGATTCTGGCCCGATGACCTTAACCTAGCTAAAAGGCATTTGTTGCCCGTTTCTCATCTGCTAGGCCATCGGCAAGTCACAGATGCCTATCTACTGAGTTTAGCCATACAGCACGATGGAAAACTCGCGACGCTGGATCAAGGGGTGGCGGCGCTAATTTCTGATACTGAGATACGGCAAAAACATCTTATGGTGATTGTTGACTGAAAAAGTTTAAGACTCGATCACTGGTTAATCCTTCTGTTCATTTCAAGCGGTATTACAAACCTGATCAAATCAAAACAATTTATCCTTTAGGTTTTTAGCTTAGGAAACTGCATGCAAATAACCAATTACATTCATTTTAAAAACCTACGGGGAGACATTTTTGGCGGTGTCACCGCGGCCATTATCTCATTACCTTTAGCCCTGGCCTTTGGCGTTGCCTCTGGGGCTGGTCCTACCGCAGGTTTGTACGGCGCGGTTATTGTAGGGTTGTTTGCGGCGCTGTTTGGAGGCACGCCAACGCTGATATCGGAGCCAACTGGCCCAATGACCGTGGTTATGACAGCAGTTGTTACCGCCATGATTGCCCACAATCCGGACAACGGTTTAGCCATGGCCTTCACGGTTGTCATGATAGCCGGGGTGTTTCAGATCTTGCTGGGAGCTTTAAGGCTTGGGAAATATATCACCCTGATGCCCTACAGCGTCATTTCCGGGTTTATGTCCGGCATTGGCATCATTCTAATCATTCTGCAAATTGCGCCCTTCCTGGGACAATCTAGCCCGCCGGGCGGTGTTTTGGGGACTCTCAATAATCTCCCCGAATTATGGAATAACATGAATCTCACGGAAACGATCCTTGGGATAGTGACCCTGGCAATCCTGTTTTTGATGCCGAAAAAACTAAGTCGTTATACGCCACCGCAATTGGTTGCGCTCATTGTGGGCACCATTGTTTCCCTCACCCTATTTGTCGATGCGGATATCCGCCGTATTGGTGAAATCCCCATGGGGTTGCCGACGATACAGCTACCCACCTTCACGTCCGCACAACTGACCGTCATGATCGTCGACGGCATTGTATTGGGGATGCTGGGCTGTATCGATACACTCCTCACTTCCATGATTGCCGACAGCTTGACCCGCACTGAGCATAAATCCAACCGCGAGTTAGTCGGACAGGGGATGGGTAATCTGGTGTCTGGTCTGTTTGGGGGGCTGCCGGGGGCAGGGGCCACCATGGGAACAGTGGTGAATATTCAAACGGGTGCGCGAACCGCGTTATCGGGGTTGACCCGGGCCGTGATACTGCTGGTGGTCGTTTTGGGTGCGGCGCAGCTTACCCAGAACATTCCATTAGCCGTTCTGGCTGGGATTGCCCTAAAGGTCGGTATCAATATTCTCGACTGGAGCTTTCTAAAACGCGCCCATAAAGTGTCCTGGCACACAACCCTAATTATGTACGGTGTCATGCTGCTAACAGTGTTTGTGGATCTGATTGTGGCGGTGGGGGTCGGGGTGTTTATCGCTAATGTGCTGACCATTGAACGCCTGAGTGAGCTACAAGCCCAGAATGTCAAGGCCATCAGTGATGCGGATGATGATGTGCCGTTGACCGAGGAAGAGAAACAATTATTGGACAAAGCCGATGGTCGTGTGCTGTTAATGTATCTCAGCGGACCCATGATCTTCGGCGTATCAAAAGCCATTGCCCGCGAACATGCCACCATCTATCGCTATGAGAGTATTGTCATTGATCTAAGCGACGTGCCGTTGCTGGATGACACGGTTTCGCTGGCCATTGAGAATGCCATTGAAGACGCTGTTGAGTCACAACGACAAGTCTTTGTGGTGAGCCCTTCTGAACAGGCTCGGCAGATTCTTGAACGGCTTGGGGTCTTTAAGCTTATTCCCGCCGATCATCTAACGTCGGATCGTACCGAAGCGTTGCAGCGGGCCTTGGCGCTTCTATCGCCTTCTCATAGTCCTACAGGGCAGATAACGGGAGAGCAAATAGGTGGAGTAGTCAATGTTAAAGGGTAAAGCTAATTTTTTGAATTGAAATAAAGCGCTGGCTGGAGGACATTTACTAACAAAAGCAAAGTCATCTCCAGCCAGTCTCTGTTAAGTTAAGCCTATCCTTTCAACCAAAGGACGAAAAAGCTCTTAACCGGTTACCAAAAAGATACTCATAATCGCTGCGATAACGCCATAAAGCAACATAGGCCAAATGGTTCGCTTAATGATAAAGCCTTCCTTCCCCACGACACCCAAAATAGAGCACACCGCGACGATATTATTGATACAAACCATATTACCCATGGCGCCGCCTACCGACTGGGCAGCTAGAATAAAGGTTTGATCCAGCCCCAAGGTTTGCGCAATGGAGATTTGAATAGGCGCAAAGGTCAGATTTGATACCGTATTGGAGCCTGAGAAGAACGCTCCCACGGCACCCAGGTAAGAGGCAAAATACTGCCAATTTTCACCAATAAACGCCGCAAATGCTTGGCCAATAACAATATTCATGGCTTGATCGCCGCCGGCGGTTATCAGTTTAACCATCACCAACGCACCCAATAAAGCCGCGATGGGTTTTGTCATCCGCTGATAGGTTTCCGACATAATCTGCTTTTGTTGTGCGCCAGGCGTTTTATACAAAACAATTGTGATGGCGACGATAAGGAAGAAAGGAATAAAGGCAGGTATGAAAAGCGCTGCATACTTCCAACCCACATCGGTGTTAAAGATATTGTTTAAATTTAATACCAAGGCTGGGCTTATGCTGAAATCGCCAAAAGAACCCAGCGATAGGTTAGCAGTGGGTTCTGCAACCTGCAGTAGCCCTTTTAAACCGATTTGCTGGATACGGGTCACAATCAAAACAAGGATGGTGCCCCAAATGGGAAATAAGGCTTTTACCAGGTCGCCAGGAGGAATTTTCTCTGTGCTTATGGTTTGGTTTGGATTCTCCGTTGCTGAGGAAAGGCCAATGCCTTGGCTAGCAAAAAACACCGAAAACACGAGACCAATCATACCGCCTACTAATGAGGGAAATTCATAGTTAATACTGGCTAATGCTAGGTAAGGAATCACACAGCTCAAAATACTCAAGTAAACAAACACGACATTTTTGAGAATATCCTTCCATGAAACCACAAAGGACAAGGCAATCACGGGAATGATCAGTGCTGCAACGGTATGAATAATGGCTGATTCAAAACCAATGGCTAGCAGCTGTTCATTACTAAGCTCGAGTATGCCGAGCCCAAACCAGGTAGGAGTACCTACGGCGCCAAAGGTGACCGGCACCGAATTCATCACCAGCGCTAGACAGGCCACGGCAATCGGCTGGAAACCGAGCCCCACTAAAATAGGCGCCGCCAAGGCTGCCGGTGTGCCAAAACCACTGGCCCCTTCAATGAGAAAAGCAAATGCCCAACCGATAATCATCAGCTGCGCTACTGGATTAGGACTGATGTTGTTAAGCCAATGGCGAACGGTATTCATGGCGCCAGTGACTTCCATAGTCTTAAACAGCAAGATGGCGCCCCAAATAATCATGATGGGAACCCAAGCTGTTAATAAACCGCTTACCACCGTGGCGTTAATCAAATTAGGATCGGATCTAAAATAAATTAACTGGATAAAGTAAATCAACAATGCGGTTAACGGTAGTGCCTTATTGGAAGGCATACCGTTTTTCTTGGTCATTAAGTAAATCAACAGCGCAATAGGGAAAATGGATACAAACAAATCCAAAAAAGTAAAACCAAGCACGGATGTTTCATTCATTTATTCGTTCCTCGTTTTTTCCTCGTTCTGTGTTATTGGAAAAACCGGTTTTTAGGTAAGGAGATAAAATTCTGCATAGCACAAGTGGTTGGCTTATTTTCTAATTGCAAACGAATCATATCGTTCTTAGTCCCATGGTGTTTATTCAAAAGACCTCTCATTATTTCAAAAGAGAGGATTAAAAAAGGTTGCATGACGCTAAGTTTTTTTAATTGCAGTACGTTACGTGGCCAAATCCCCCCTCTTTATCCCTCCTCGTAAAAGGAGGGAATATTAAAAATTATTGGTTTATTGGGAACAGCAGATAGTTAGTTAATGCCTACAAATGATTTGCAGTGCATACTACACGCTGCTTGTTTTTGGTTCAGAACATTTGTCTACGAGATAAACAATCGAACGGTAATAACGGCCACTGTGAAGTGATAATCCTATTTCGCAAGTACGGCTTGTGGAATAGCCAGCGCTGCAGCTATCGGGCAACGCATCATGCAAATGCCGTAGGGCGCTGGCGTTAAGTTCCGGATGGGTAAAACCGCGGTCTCCAGACCAGCCGCAACAGGGAATGTCAGCAGGTACCACAACCTGTTCAGCGCACTGCTCAGCAATGGCTTTTAGTTTTCCTTGCAGCCCCATTTTGGTAATCCCACAGGTGGGATGAATTGCGACGGTTTCCGGGATTTTCTGGAGCGTCAAATGCTCCAGTACGTGATCATGAATAAACTCAGTGATGTCATAGAGTTTTAATGGCGTTTGACACTCCTGCTTCATGCGAAACGCACAGGGACTGGTATCGAACACGATGGAATCTTGACCCTGTCTGCTTATCTCAAAAAGAACTTGTTCAGTTTCCTGCCGTTTTGCGTCGGCCTCGTCGGCTAAGCCTTTGCTCTCAAAGGGCTGGCCACAGCAAAGGGAGCCGCATTTTTCTGGAATGATCACCTGAAAACCCGCTTTGCGCAGTAGAGTTTCGGTTTTTATAGGCAATGAATCCTGCTCAGGATCACCTTTTGCAGGCCCCATGGTGCGACTGGCACAGCTTGGGAAATAGATCACCCGTGGGCTTTCAGAGGCGGTATGGCCATTGGATTTGGGTGATTTTTTGCTGGCGGTGGGCATATAAGGATTCCACAAAGGGGCCCGATTACCAGACAATTTGCGCACCCCTTGGGTAAGACCCGTCATGGCCGAGGTGCCTAACACTGTGTGAGCCGCGTTGGCGGTGGCTAGACCAAAGCGGGTTCCGGCCGTAACACCGGAAAAATGGTTTGCGGTCCAGTCGGCCACACGATGGGCGGTTCCGCCAAGTTGTTCACCGCGTAGCTGTTTCATCATTTTG
>CAZGON010000047.1:14659-15978 GCA_964527085.1 uncultured Candidatus Competibacteraceae bacterium | reverse complement strand
AGCTTGGTATTGAAACACCTCTGCGATGGCCTTACGCGTGGTGGGGTCTTCATCGAGTGCCTGGAGACGGGCCAGTTCCCGCAATGCAACAATACGTTGGCGGGGCGTAAAGGTAACTTCTTGCGAGGGGCAGTTGGGTTCGCAAAAGCCACATTCGATGCATTTGTCCACCAGGGTATCTGTGGGGAACAAAGGTTTGAGGTTTTTGATATGCACCTCGGGATCGTCGTTGATAATGACGCCCGGGTTAAGCAGATTGTTAGGGTCAAACAAAGCTTTTAGGGCTTGCATTAGACGATAGGCTTCTTGACCCCACTCCTTTTCCACAAAAGGGGCCATATTACGCCCAGTCCCATGCTCGGCTTTGAGGGAGCCATCGTACTTGTTGACCACCATGTCACAGACATCGTCCATAAACCAACGATAGCGGTCGATTTCTTGCGGTTTACTAAAGTCTGGTGTAATCACAAAATGGACGTTGCCTTCCAACGCGTGACCAAAAATAATGGCCTCCTTATAGCTGTATTTTCCAAATAATGCCTGAAGGTCCACCATGGCCGGCGCTAACTTAGTTATCTCAAAGGCAATATCTTCGATAAGCACAGTGGTGCCCAATTCCCGTATCGACCCGACAGCGGGAAACAGCCCCTTACGAATATTCCAAAGCTGTGCGTATTCCTCCAATTTATCGGTAAAATCAGCAGGATGTAAGGTTGGTATATGAGCTATGACTGCTTTGATAGCGGCTATCTGGGTGGCTAAACTGGCGGCATCAGAGGCGCGGGTTTCTATCAACAACGCGGCGGCTTGGTCCGGAAGTCCTGCCAAGTGGGCAGGCATACCGGGTTTGCCTACCACGGAACGTAAGGATGCCTGATCCATCAGTTCCGCCGCCGCAACCGGTTGTGCTTTTAACAGAGGTATGGCCTCGCAGGCGGTTTTCATATCCGTAAAGATGGGCAAGGCGCTGGCCTTATGGGCATGTTCTTCGACGGTGCGGTAGGTAATCTCGGAGATAAACCCTAAGGTGCCCTCGGAACCGATCATAAGGTGCTTTAGGATATCGAAGGGGTCCTCAAAATCCACCAGAGCATTAAGACTATAGCCGGTGGTGTTTTTGATTTTAAATTTGTTGTGGATACGCTCGGCCAAAGGGGTATTGGCGCGGGTTTTTTGGGCAAGCTCATCAAGCTTAGAAATTAACCCGTGATGACTTTCGAAAAAAGCGTTGCGACTGGTCTCACTACCAGTATCCAAAACGCTGCCATCGGCAAACACGATGCGCATATCGGCTACGGTTTGATAGCTGTTTTGAGCAG
>CAZGON010000047.1:0-14649 GCA_964527085.1 uncultured Candidatus Competibacteraceae bacterium | reverse complement strand
CAACACATACCGCTGGCGTTGTTGGCGGCAATCCCACCGATTTTCGCCGCATTAATGGAAGCCGGATCGGGCCCAATTTTGCGTCCCAACGGTGCTAAATAGACATTGGCTTGGGCGCCGATGATACCGGGTTGCAGGCGAATGGTGGCGGCATCATCGCTGATCTGATAATTGCGCCAACCGTCATAACCCAGCACCAGCAACACCGAGTCGGTGATGGCTTGGCCCGACAGACTGGTGCCGGCGGCGCGGAAGGTGACCGGTGTGCCATGGTGATCGGCAAGCTTTAAAATACGACTTATCTCTGCTTCGTCGTTTACCTTTACCACTAGCTTAGGAATGAGTCGATAAAAACTGGCGTCGGTGCCATAGGCCAGGGTTCGCAATGGGTCACAGATAAGGCGTGCTTCGGGAATAAAGGTTTTTAGATCTTGATAAAGGTGGTCGTGGGCAGTTGCTGACATTTATAATTCTCGCAATTTGGATAAAGCGCCGAGGAGTGGTGGTGGCTGACGCTGAAAATTGTTGTTATATGCGGGACGGTTCAATTCTAGAACCGTCCCGTTTTAGCAATTTTGCAGCCCTTTTGATTATTACTGAACGATGAACACGATCAGCTCCTTTGGACCATGCACGCCAAAGGTGAGGGTTAATTCAATATCGGCTGTTTTAGAAGGTCCCGAAATAAGTAAGGCGTTGGTGGGCATACCTTTGGCGTACTCTAACCCTGTCATGGCTTCAGAAAAGGTGTTGTAGATGGTATCCGCTTGCAAAACCGCGATGTGCACCGCAGGTACCAACGACATTAAGCGCGGTTCTTTTTCGTTAGGCCAGAGGATCAAAGCGCCCGATTCGGCGATCCCGCCTCGGGTGGAGGTAATGCTGGCATCGCTGTCGAACAAAGTCTCTTTAAAGGATTCAATGTCTTCGGTATAACCAAGTAAAGGTGGCAAATCCTTTTCCCAGTTTGCTTCTAGGGTTTCCCCAATCCATGTGCCGGGTCCATATACCAGACGATTAAATTGCCTTTGTTGTAGCAAATTTTTTAGTTCGCTCACCCACTCATCGCCCTGCACTAAATGCACTTCCGTGCGCACCGCTTCCATCAAACGTTTTAACCGGTCGACTTTTTCCTGTTGGTTGAGGGTTAGGCTAGGTAACGCCGCTGTTTCAGGGACTGGCAGTTGAGCTTCCTGCAAGCCGTTACGCAGGTTGTTTAAAATACGTTCCCGAACCGCGTTACTCATGAGCAATCCCCTTTTCTTTGACCAATTGGTGAAGACTTTTCTTGGCGGGTTTAGGTGGCGTTCGGACACTGGACCAGTGCTTCAAAGGTCCCAGATTAGGAAGGTTTTCGCCCATAGCGCCAAACATTTTGGCGCTCATGGTGTTCATGGCAGGATGCGTGTTCATGGCAGCCCAGCCTTTCCAGGCTAAGGTCTCGGCAAAATTTCGCTTATAGCCATGGTCCTCCACTGGATGAGCCGAATCTTTTTTGTCATAGCTTTCATTGCGCAGACGTCGTAGGATTTTTGGAATAGGAATTTTGACCGGACAGACTTCCGCGCAAGCGCCACACAGGGTCGAGGCGAAGGCCATCTCGCCGGCTTTTTCCAACCCCTCCATCTGCGGCGTGAGAATCGAACCAATGGGACCGGGGTAGACATAACCATAGGCATGGCCACCTAGACGGGTATACACGGGACAATGGTTGAGACAGGCGCCACAGCGGATACACTGCAGGGTTTCCCGCATTTGCGCATCGGCGAATATTTTTGAGCGGCCATTATCCAGAATCAGCAAATGAACTTCTTTGGGTCCGTCCTTCTCGCCTGCCTTACGGGGCGAAGTGATCATATTAAAATAGGTGGTAATAACTTGGCCCGTGGCGGAACCCGTTAGCAGCTTGTAGAGAGGCGGGACATCTTGTAGGGTTTCCACCACTTTCTCGAGACCCATCACGGCGATATGCACGGGTGGGACCGTGGTGCACATTCTGCCATTGCCTTCATTTTCCACCAAGCAAAGGGTGCCGGTTTCCGCCACGGCAAAGTTGACCCCACTGACGCCTACTTCGCCGGCAAAAAACTTCTGCCGCAAAGTTTTACGGGCAATGGCGTTGAGTTCCTCAATTACTTCGGTGTAGGGGGTATCAGGGATCTTGTTATGAAATAAATGCGCGACTTGTTCTTTGTTTTTATGAATGGCGGGAACGATGATATGAGAGGGCGTTTCATGATCCAATTGAATGATGTATTCACCCAGATCGGTTTCTAATGTTTCAACGCCGTGCTCTTCCAAAAAATGATTAAGGTGGGTTTCCTCCGACACCATCGACTTACCCTTAACAACGCGGGTCGCTTGATGTTGTTTGATAATGTCAAAGATGGTCTGATTGGCCTCGCTGTTGGTTTCAGCCCAGTGCACATGAATACCATTTTCGGTGCATTTTTTTTCTAGTTTTTCTAATAGCGTGGGCAGTTTGCTGAGAGAATTACGACGGATTGCCTGACCGACGGCGCGTAATCCTTCAAATTCTTCTTTATCGGGGAAAACGGCCTTGCGTTTTAAGCTTAGGCTGCTCATGGCTGACCTAAGATTGTTTCTCAGCTGTGAGTCAGCGAGGGCTTTATCGATATTTTTTTTAAAATCAACAGGCGCTTGATTATCCATTGATTCTCTCCAAAATAAATTCAGCGATATGTTTAGCCGGAATGGCAATCTTTTGCTTTTCCATAGCACCGCCGATATTCATCAGGCAGCCGCAATCTCCAGACAAGAGTACAGCGGCGCCAGTTTGACAAACATCGGCAACCTTGTCTTTAACGATGGCGCCAGAAATGGCCGGTTGTTTGACGGAAAAGGTGCCGCCAAATCCACAGCATTCTTGTTCCCGCTGCAGTTCCACCAATTCCACATTCTGAAGTTGACGAATTAACGCTTTAGAATCTTCGATGATGCCCATTTCCCGGGTGGCATGACAGGAGGAATGCCAAGTTACTTTAATAGGGCTACCCTGGTCTTCAAGCTTGATGTTTAAGACACGATTCAAAAATTCGGTCAGTTCAAAAATCCGGTTGGAAAAATGAATGGCTGCAGCGTGCTCAGGTTGATCAGCAAAAATCAAGGGGTAATGATGTTTGAGCATCCCGGCGCAGGAACCGGACGGCACCACAATGGGATAGTCTTTGGAAAAGGTTTTGAGCTGATGTCGAGCGACGTTCTTTGTCTCTTCTGGGTAACCAGAATTATAAGCAGGTTGGCCACAACAGGATTGATCTCGTGGAAAAATAACTTCTAAGCCTTCCCGTTGCAGTAACTCAATGCCTGCCATCCCAGCTTGCGGATAACACATATCCACAAGGCAAGTACCAAAGTAGTACACCTTTTCAGGACGTTCTGACATCTTCTTCACCTTTGGTGGTTTGGATTAAAGCCTTGTTTTTTTTGCTATGTTTTGCTTAAAAACAGTTAATAGTTTTAATACCTTAGTTTTTGGGGAGTGTTACTTTAAATAACTTTTTGGTCATATTTGCTGACCCAGGTCATTTCTAGGCGTCGCTCCCCTGATGCACACTTCCTACCTACAACGGTAGTATTCACCTATCCTCCGTTTAAGATTCAACATGTTGGTCTGGAATAGAGGTCTGACCAAAAAATCTAGAAGGTGATTCGCAGAATGTCAATGTAAAAACGAGTTCAATAGATTTATCTTTAGATAATCATTGGATTACCAAGTAATACAACATCAGTTTTTTAACAGACTGTAATAGAGAGACACGAGGCGAATTATCCTGTCGAAAAAGTGTGCTATGGGCCATTTCGAATGGAATACTTGATATGCCTTTCAAAAGTGTTAAACCAGCAAAAGTTTCCGACGCCATCGTTGAACAAATCGAACGGCTTATTTTAGAGGGTATTTTAAAACCGGGTAGTAAACTACCTGCGGAAAGAGAATTGGCGCAGCAGCTGGATGTGTCTCGCCCCTCCTTGCGAGAGGCCATCTTAAGGCTAGAAGTCAGGGGGCTTTTGCAAAGCCGACGGGGAGGGGGCACTTATGTGGTTGATGTGATCGCCCCCATAATCACGGATCCGTTGGTTCATTTGCTGAGAAACCATCCTGATGCCACCTTTGACATTCTCGAACTACGTCATGCGTTAGAAGAAATTTCCGCTTATTTCGCCGCACTGCGGGGCACAGAGGCAGATTGTGAAATTTTGCAACGACGCTTCGCCGAGTGGGAAGCTGTCCACGAAGAAGAAGAATATAATTCGTTGTTGGACGCAGAAGCTGATGTGGAATTTCATCTAGCCATTGTAGACGCCTCCCACAATGTTGCGCTTATGCATGTGATGCGGGGACTTTTTAACTTGTTGCGCAGCAGTATTTCCCGTTCTCTTGAACGGCTCTATGCTCACGCAGGCAATTATAAAATCGTCCATAGTCACCACAAAGGAATTATGGATGCCATCCTGACAAAGAATCCAAGCGCCGCGCGTCAAGCCGCTCATACCCATCTTTCATTTGTTGAAGTGACGCTGCGTGATCTCGATCAAGTCTCTTTCCGTGAAGAACGTTCACAACGGCGCTTAGAATCGTTGCAAGATTCTGAACCGGACTCTTCCTTCTAGCGACATACTATTGCCTGTACTAGGTGGCTAAAAAACAAAAACACGAGTACAGGTTGTTATCAGCAAAAAAATATTATATTTGAGCTTGACAAAGCTAGCCGTATTTTTCTATAAAGCATGACCAAAACCTTGGGGTTGGTCAGACCATTTTTTGGTTACTTTATCTTACCAATTGCATAAGTTTTATCCATTACCTCGATGCTTAAACGTTCGCTCGTGCGTATTGAAAATTTGACTTTAATTTTTTCGACGCCCGTCGTCATCCGTATCCTTACAAAAAATGACACAAAACACGGTTTATGGCTAATAACAATAATCTCGCTTTAACACCTGAGACCCTGCATTTGGAAAACGAACGTTTTTGTCATACCGGTGGGGTCAGTCGTAACAACCGCAATGCAGGTTTTCAGTCGGCTTTCTTGGATCAAGCCACAGGGAGTGTCTATCTTTCTCGGGATACTCATGGAAATCCAGCAGCAATCCATCTGTTAAGCGGTCTTCCAGATGAATTAGTGATTCAGCGTGATCTGCATGGTCGAGCTATCGCCGTCAAAGACACTGTGATTGCTGGTTTTATGCACGCCGAAATCTTCTACACCCGGGAGCAAGTGGCCCAAGCGCTAGAAAATAGAATATCTTAACAATTTATTCAATCTCAATTCATGACTTACGTAAAAAGGACTTGCGGAGCTTGTAAAAGAGGTGTCGATGGCCCGGATGGCCGTCGTCAAGCCCACAGGGAAGTGTTCACGGCGTCCTCTGGAGCAAGCTGCGTAAGTCCTAAATTAAAAGGCGGATTTGCTAACTGGCAAATCCGCCTGCTTAATTGAGCAACTCTGTTTGAAAACGCTGTTATAAACCCAACAAAACCTTACTTTACTTGTACGACGTCGGTTTCGGCTGCACCCGACTTAAGCACGCCATGGACTTCTCTAAAAACGTCACTAAGCCGCAAAATACCCACCGCCTCTTTGCCACTGTTGACTAATAAAGACAGATGATGCCCTGTTATCAGGCGATGCAGCGCCTGATTTAGAGAGGCATTTTCATCGATATATTCCTCTTCACTAACCTTTGGTAGCAAATCCTTAGCCTTGACGGCTTTAGCACGGTCGAGAATATTTTGCAGCGGTCTCTCCCAGAGACCATAATCCTCTACCATCGCTAATGCATCGACTTGTCGGTCAGAACGGGGATCAAGTCCTTTAATGGCATCCCACATGGACAGCTTACCGATGATTTTGTTGTTTTGATCCATGACCAATAATGCACGATCCCGAGGTCTAAAGGGATCTGCAGCTTCTTGAGGTTTATGCAGTGCATTTTCCAATGACATTATAGCCTCAAAAAGAGAAGCGTCTTCTGATACATGGGAATAGGCGTCAAGGGGCACCATTAGTTCGCGTACAATTTTCATCAAGACCTCTTACTTTTTTTAGTAAATATCGATTTTGTTTCTAAGCATTCTAGTTTGCAGCGGGCCATTGCGCTACTCTCATTTAAAGATGCTAGGTTTTATTTAGATTTAGCAGGTAAGCTGCTTTTTTGGATTTTTCTATTCCGATAATACAGTGATAGGATAATATCATTGCGATACAGCATTAACCCATCATGCTTATGAGGGCAAACGCCATTCCTTTTTGATAGGCACCACTAAAACCGGTACAGGAGCTTTGGAAAGCACTTTGTGAGCCACCGAACCCATAAACAACTCACCAAAACCGGTGCGACCATGGGAACCGACCACAATCAAATCAGCCTTGAGCCGCTTCGCTTCATCCAAAATGACTTGAAAAGGCAACCCCTCAACCACCCGCATGTTGGCTAACAGATGCTCACACTCCTCGGGTAGTCGTTCGCTGCAAAATTTCTCTAAACGTCGATGCATTTCCTTGCGAGCGGTTTCGTACCCCTCATTACGAAGGGTTTCCATGGTTTCCGGCGAGACGTAATTGCTGATCAGGGACTGAGCATACTCACTGACAGGTTCCAGGACATGAATAATATGAATTTCCGCACCAAAACGTTGGGCTATTCCGGCAGCAGACTCAAATATTTTTGGGCCATAGGGACCTAAGTCAGTAGCGTACAAAATAGTGCGAAGGTTATATTCCATCATTTTTCTCCTGGTTGATTTAATGTCTAATTTATTTATCCCTCAAAAAAACCTTATAACACTCTACCGTTTTTTAGTGTTATGTGGCGCATTATTTATTTTGAACTTAGCGCTCACATTTCACAACCATTGGCCCACGTTAGGCATTCAATTTGTCCCTGTCATCTCCCTCGATCTGGCGGTTATTTTACTGCTACTTGTTTTACAGACTCGCTTAGACGGGCTGAACCGGCGTAGTCGTTGGGTTCTCTTAAGTCTATTCACCCTCATGGTTGTGGGACGTTATCTCATCGTAACGATAACCGCTTTGTTTGGACGTCGTGTTGATTTGTTTTGGGAAGGTCAGCACCTGCCCGCAGTGATTCAAATGCTAACCAATCATGTGTCCGGGTGGATACTGCTGGGGGGTATTTTAGGGTTGTTGATGGTGCTTATGGTCATGCTTATTACTTTGCATTGGGCCATTAGCAGAGTAGCCTCTGCAATGATTCAACCTAACGAGCGCTGGCTACTCACCTATGTCACGACCTTCTGTTTGGCGCTCGGTCTTGCAGGTTATGCCAGTTCTAATTTTATGTTGGAAAAATGGTTTGCTGCGCCGTTAATTGGAGGTCTTACAAGACAGGTCAACTTCGCGGCAACGGCAGCCCAAGTTAACGATCGACCGGTTACCATGGCGCCCTTGGTGGAATCGGACCTGGGGCGTCTACGGGGCGCTGATGTCTTTATTATTTTTTTTGAGTCATACGGTGTCTCAATATTCGATAAACCGACCTATGCACATTTTCTAGCCAAAGATTTCGCTGTCTTTGAAAAAACGCTGCGGGAATCCGGTTGGTCTAGCGCCGCTGCCCGGGTCAAGTCCACCACCTTCGGGGGTAGTTCCTGGTTAGCCCACGCCAGTCTTCTTAGCGGTATCAAAATTGCTGACCAACGTGACTATCAAGCACTGCTCAAAGGTGGACATCCCACGCTTATCAATCGGTTTGAGCAAATGGGCTATCGAACCATTGCGTTGATGCCGGGGTTAAAGACTCTTTGGCTAGAAGGTCTGTCCTATGGGTTTGATGCGGTCTACAGCGCAAGACGGCTAGACTATCAGGGTCCTCCCTTTGGCTGGTGGACGATTCCTGACCAATTTAGTCTCTACCGCGTCCACCAAGACGAAGTCGCCCAGCTTAATCGCAAACCATTGCTAGTCTTTTTCCCCACCATTACTAGCCATGCGCCCTTTGCGCCCGTGGCGCCCTATCAAGAAAACTGGACCCAACTGGGCGAGACGGTACCCTTTGCTCATGTTAATGTCATCGAGCCTTCCCTTTCGTTTATGGATATGAGCGCCTTAGCACCCGCTTATATGCGCAGTGTTCGTTATAATTTGCAGGTTTTGAAAGGTTATCTGGAAAAATTTGCCCCTCCAAATGCGCTATTTTTAGTACTCGGTGACCACCAACCGCCCGCTGTAGTTAGTGGTCCGCACGCCAGCTGGGATGTGCCGGTG
The DNA here is from genome assembly GCA_964527085.1 of uncultured Candidatus Competibacteraceae bacterium. Lineage (GTDB taxonomy): Bacteria > Pseudomonadota > Gammaproteobacteria > Competibacterales > Competibacteraceae > CAYRGG01. The sequence continues at coordinate 6,400 of CAZGON010000047.1, read as the reverse complement.
CATGTGATTTCCCGAGATTCACACCTCATTCGCACCTTTTATAGGGCAGGTTTTCAGCCAGGATTTATTCCCAATAAAAGCACTTGGGGCAGCATTGAAACGTTAAACCCGCTGCTACTGCGAACGTTGGACTCGGGTTCCGTAACCAGCGGTTTTTGATAGTGATCTAGAGCGTCTGGTGGAAGTTAAAACGGTTGTTTTTTTAATCAGCTTCCTAGGCCAGCTTGTGGGATGGGGGGTTGGCCAGTCAGACCGACACCTGATTTCACGCTGTCGGCGTTAGCTGCGACGCCAAGAAAATTATTCATAGCGGCATAATACTGGCCCATATGCTCGCTCAAGAGTTGACCAATATACTGGCCGTTCACTTGGGTATTCCCAGCAAGTTCAGCCAGTACAGCGACCCAGGTGGTAACGATGACGCCGGCGGCGGCCAGACGTTCAACCGTGACCTGGGTAATCAGCGGGTTGAAATCGGCGCAGGCGTCAACCACTACGTAGGTTTCATAGCCTTCGCGGAGCGCCGAAATGGCCGGGAAGGCGGCGCAGACCTCGGTGGCAAGCCCCGAGATAACCAACTTTTTTCGACCAGTCGCTGCCACCGCGGCTTTTGAGGTCGGGTCATTCCAAAAATTAACGAAAGGCCGATCAATGACTTCTGTATTGGGAAACAGCGCTTTTAGCTCGGGCATGGTTGGCCCATTGGGACCCTGCGGCCAGCTGGTGCCCATAACGACTGGGATATTGAAAGCTTTTGCTGTCTTAGCATGGCCGAGGATGTTGTGCTTAAGCTGCATAGGGTCGATGGAGGTCAGAAACTGCATCAAGCCCACCTGGTGGTCCACCATAAGAAATACGCAGTTGTCTTGAGTCAGTTCGCTTTGCGGTAATGCCATCGTTGGGTTCTCCAATAGTTGTTAACCTTGTCGGTGTTGCGATGATACGATCCTTTTTCCGTTACGATCTTTCATTTTATTGCTTTTTTTTCAGTTTATTGCGCTTTCTAAGCGATAATACGAGGCTAACTCATGAACGGTGACAACCCTAAACCTACTGTTACGCTGCACGAAGTGAGAAGCGTTATTCCAGGGTTTCGCAACGAGCAGGTGTTCGCCGACGCAGGGTTGACTGTACGTCATTACCTCCTGCCTGCACGGCACGGTGTACTACATGTGCCGAGAATCACCAACCCAGCTTACCTGGAATTATGCTTGCTGCTCGATGGTTTGGGCGAAGTTCATCGGCAAACCGATGACGGTAGCTGGGAACACGGTCCAGCAATCCCCGGTCGATTGATTGTGAATCCCAGCGATGTCGATCTAACCTGGCGTTGGGACAAACTGGATGCGGTTTTTGTTTATCTGCGAAGCGACATGCTGGCGCGCACTGCCGCTGAACTTGGCGATATTGATCCAGATCGACTGGAACTTTTTTATCGATTTTTGATTCGCGATCCCCTGGTTGAGGCATTGATTCGGTCGTTCTATCAGAAACTTCAATCAGGTCAGGGTTATGGAGAACTGTTTGCCGGTCACGCCGCGCAGCTCTTGGCCATTCATCTGTTGCAGCACTATGGCACGGTTGATTATAAGATCACTGTCGATAAAGGCGGCTTGCCAAACCATGTTCTAAAGCGCACCATCGAGCGTCTGCGAAGCCATCTTGACCAGGATTTTTCTCTGCAAACCCTCGCCGCCGACGCTAAGCTAAGCCCTTATCATTTTGCGCGTCAGTTTAAAACATCGGTGGGTGAGGCGCCCTATCGATACCTCATGCGGCTGCGCGTCGAGCAAGCCAAGCAGCTGCTCAAAACCACCGACAAACCCATTGCTGACATTGCATTGGCTGTTGGTTATGGTAGCCAAGCTCATTTTACCACCGCTTTTAAACAGCTCACTGGTACTACACCAGCGCGTTTCCGGCGTGAAGGCTAACCGCGTTAGGTGAAAATAAAGCGTAACTGCCCACCCGTCATTCCGGCAGGGATTGCCGGAATCTAGTTGCCAGGGAGGGTGGCAGGCGGTTGTCACCCGCGCTTGCCGTCCATGGCACTGGATTCTCGCCAGTCCATGGCGAGAATGACGCGAGGGTGAGTGGTTACAAAAAAGCTAACAAAATAAGCGAAAAAATCGAAAGATTCCGGGATTGGATAATTTACAAGTTTTGTTGAGTACAATTTGGTTTTGCTGTTGTCTCAAGAAGCTAACCAGAACTATTCATCAAAATCCGTTAATATAATCCGGTTTTTAACGTATTAATTCGCAGAGGTGTATCAGTAACGCATGGTTGATCCTATCGATTTCCTAGGCATTATGACATGGAGTGTGGTCGGTTTAGCCATGGTGGGGCTGTTGATTTTTGTGGGCCATAGCCTTTGTCTACTCGCGCTCTTTCGTCGCTATCTTCCAACCGCGCGACTTGCAGAACGGCTGGAAGCGGCAAGTCCCTTGCCAAACCCAGGACATCTACCAAAGATTCTCGTACAACTTCCTGTATTTAACGAACGCGATGTGGTGGTGCGGGTCATCGAAGCAGTCTGTCAACTGCGATGGCCCGGTGATCGTTTGGTGATTCAGGTGCTCGACGATAGCACCGATGACACAAGACTTATTGTAGCTGATTTGGTGAAACGCCAGCAGGCCAGGGGAATTCCCATTCGACATCTGCATCGCGTCCACCGTAAGGGTTTTAAAGCAGGTGCGTTACAAGCAGGTTTGCAGCAGGACAAGGCAGACTACGTGGCTATTTTCGATGCTGACTTTATACCCCCAAAAGATTTTTTGAGGCGTGCTATACGCCCCCTGTTGACTGATCCTAAACTTGCTTTTGTGCAGGGCCGTTGGGATCACTTAAATCCCGACCAAAATGCTATTACTCGCGCCCAGGCCGTGGGGCTAGATAGTCATTTTTTCATAGAACAATCGGCCCGAGCGTGGTGCCATTTACCCATGCATTTTAATGGGACCTGTGGTTTGTGGAGATGTCAGGCTATCCACGATGCTGGGGGATGGCATCATGATACCCTCACTGAAGACATTGACCTTAGCTATCGGGCTCAATTAGCCGGTTACCATTGTACCTACCGGACGGATCTGGCGGTGCCTGGGGAATTACCGGAAACTATTGAAGCCTGGCGTAACCAGCAGTTTCGTTGGGCGAAAGGCTCTATTCAGGTTGCTCGTAAGTTATTGCCCGCCATTTGGCGGGCGCCTTGGACGTTGTGGGCAAAGCTAACTGCCACATTGCATTTAACTCACTATGCGGCAAATCCGTTGGTTATTGTCACTTTAATTGCTGTTCCTTTGGCCATCTGGCTTCACCCAAAGCGTCCCACGTTGTTGGCCGTTTTAGGTGGCGCGGTTGTCGTGCTCGGTTGTTTCACCAGTTTTACCCTTTATGCTCAAAGCCAACGCATCTTGCGGGGCGCGACTTGGAAACGGGTTATCAAAGATTTACCAGTCGTCACTGCATTAGGTACCGGGCTTAGCATATCCAATACCCGCGGTGTGCTAGAAGCCTTAACCGGGATGATCAGCCCCTTTGTACGTACACCCAAACGGGGTTCTAGTGGTGGCAGCTATCAAGCCGTCTCCAACGCTGGACTCCCTGAGTGTCTGGCGGCCCTGTGGGCCCTTTGGGGGCAGCTGCATGGGTTATCGATTTTATCGCCACTGTTGTTAATGTTCGCCAGCGGTTTCGCCTGGGTTGGGGTGATGTCTTTGCTGGGCTGGTGGCAGGCGCGTTCAGTGGCTTTTGCGTAATCCAGGGAGGGGTTTCGTCGTTCTCGGGCTGTTGCCACAAAACAAAGCAAAGTTTGTTTTCTATACGCTTTGTGCATCTGCAAGGGTGGTTTCCAGCGTAGATAAATGCACGTTTCAACATATCAAAAAAGTCTTACGGGTTGCGATTCACATTAAACCTATCCAGCGATAACGGAGACCGATAGCGTGGCTGACATTGAGGTTTATTTTAAAGAATGGTGCCCCTATTGTCATAGAGCGAAAGCATTGCTTGAGTCAAAGGGGCTTGCCTATAAGGAGATTGATGTAACGTCCGATAGTATTCGAGAGCAGGAGATGATCGAGCGCTCGGGACGCTGGACAGTGCCGCAGATTTTTATCGATGGGGAGGGTGTTGGTGGCTCTGACGATTTAGCGCAGCTTAACGCGACGGGCGAACTAGATCGGCGGTTAAAGCTTTAAATCCCTTGGGCATAAGGTGGCTACCGATGATTGACTCAAGTTCTATCTAGTTGTATCGAAGTCCTTACCAAGGTTGGGATGGCTGGTGGATTAAACGGGGCCCGTTGACATTAGTTTTGCTACCGCAGATCGGTGGCCGCATGATAGGCATGGGGTGGCAAAGTCATAATCTCGCCTTTACGTTGCCGTCCTTACGAGGGCGACTACTACCCATTGCAGAGACCTGTGATGTGCGTGCTTATAAACGAGCACTCGGGTTTATGTATTGGGGGGGTGACAAAACATGGCTAGCCCCCCAAGGACATTGGTCAGACCAATTACCCTTTTTAGATTTGGAGGGGTTTATGGATGCGATGTGGAAAAACCCACGCCGACGGAAGTGTTGGTCCGTATAACCAGCCCACTGTGTCGGGAGACGGGTATGCAAATGACCCGCACAGTGGTAGTAAATGCCCACCAACCGGGTTGGCGCGTTACCCATGGTTTACAAAACTGTTCAGATCAGATGGCGGAATGGGCGCTCTGGGATGTCAGTATGGTGTATCGGCCAGGGCGGGTGTACTTGCCAAGGCGTATGGATTTCCAGCATCCCAATGGTGTCAAAACCTTTCCAGAAGAAGGGGAGTCTGTGACAGCCCGTGATTCAGTGGTAACAGAACTGGGTGGTTTAGCGGTAATCAACTGCGGGGAGCCGCGCAAGTTTAAATTTGGGGTTGATGCTGAACCGGGTTGGGCGTTAGGTATTTTCGATACAGCGGAGGTTGGATTGATGGGTCACTTAAAACAGTTTCAGGGTTTGACCCATGGTGGACCCTACGCCCATGGTTGCACAGCAGAAGTGTTTAACTCCCAGGAATACCCTTATCTTGAGTTAGAGCTGCATAGCCCAGTAATAGCCCTGAAACCAAGAGAAAGCTTTGCAGTTCGGGAGCGTGTGGATTTATTTCCTGTAAAGGGTTGGCCAGAAAGTGAGGCAGACGTGTACCACTGTATTGAGCAGGCGTTAACCTAAAAACCCCTAGTAAAGGTACTAAACCCATGATGTATGCGCTCACTCGGCACTGGCCAGAGTACCTGATGGAAGCTGCTGGTTTGGGTCTTTTTTTAATCTCTGCGTGTTTGTTCGCCACGCTGTTGGAGTACCCCGGCTCGCCGATTCGGCAAGCCATCGAAGATCCGCTAACACGGCGGATGCTCATGGGTTTGGCCATGGGGTTAACCGCTATGGCGATCATTTATTCACCCTGGGGTAAACAATTGGGGGCGCATATTAATCCCGCCATCACTTTGAGTTTTTGGCGGTTGCGCAAGATTGAGCCCTGGGATGCTGCTTTTTACATGTTAGCTCAATTTATAGGCGCCGTAGCTGGGGTAACCTTGGCTGCCTTGGTCATCAGTAGCAGCCTTGCCGATTCCCATGTCCGTTATCTGGTGACGCGTCCAGGCATGGCTGGTGTCAGCATAGCCTTTGTCGTGGAGGGTGTATTTTTCGCTGTGATTATCGTTGACCGGAACTCAACCTACCCGTTGCAACGTCTAGCAAAGTTATATAACGGAGCTCTTTTTTTGCTAGCGGTAGCCACTACCAGTGCGAGTTTTCTCCGCAAGTTTTTTGTAATCATATTACTTTGTACGCTACCCATAGGTGGGTTGAGTGCAAAAGAGCAGATTTTGCAAATCACCGCGACAGCATACAATTCTGTTCCAGAGCAAACCCAAGGCAACTCGAAAGAAACGGCTTGGGGGGAGCAGTTGATACCTGGCATGAAGGCCATTGCCGTATCCCGGGATTTGATTGATAGGGGACTAACCCATGGTGTAGCAGTGAAAATTCAGGGTTTGCCGGGTACCTACCGGGTAATGGACAAATTGCATAAACGCTGGCGAGAACGCATCGATATCTACATGGGGGAAGATGTTCAAGCCGCTAAGCAATGGGGCAAACAAGAAGTGACTATCCGATGGTGAGGGAAAAGCGCTTTTAAATACTGCTTGTTATCGCCTTAAGTTCTGAGGCGCATCAACTCAACGGAAGAGAGCCTATACCCCTCGCCTATAGCCATACACCCCACGCGCCTGCCGTTATCTTCGAATGGATATGCAAAGCTCTTAGCAGGAAAAAACCTAGTCAACTGAACTATGATGTAACTGCTCACCCGTCATTCCGGCAGGGATTGCCGGAATCCAGTTGCCATGGA
>CAZGON010000046.1:726-22384 GCA_964527085.1 uncultured Candidatus Competibacteraceae bacterium | reverse complement strand
TCAAATCGACTCCACGTTATAACCCCTCAGCTTATAGCTGAGGGTTGTTTAGTTTCAGCATAGCTTTTTGCCAGGTGATTTACTCATGTCTCAGTTACCTCACTTAAGCGATGCCTCATTGACTTTAGAAGATCGTATTGCCGTATTAACCTTTGAGCGTCATGATGTACGCAATGCGTTAACCGGCACACAGCTGGTGTCCGATATTGTCAGTGCTATCCATTGGGCGAATCGCGATCAGGCCGTTTCAGTGATGATCATTACCGCCGCTGGCAGCGCCTTTTCGGCGGGGGGTAATATCAAAGAAATGCGCGACCGACAGGGTACTTTTGAAGGTAGTGCGCTAGATATTCAGCAACGCTACCGAGAAAGCATTCAACAAATTTCATTAACGGTACCTAACGCAGAAATACCGCTAATTGCAGCCATTAATGGCGCAGCGGTGGGTGCAGGATTCGATTTGGCCTGTATGTGTGATCTTCGTATCGGATCAACCCAGGCTGTCTTAGGAGAGACTTTTATTAATTTAGGATTGATTCCCGGTGACGGCGGTGCCTGGTTTTTACAACGCTTAATCGGCTATCAGAAAGCCGCAGAAATGACCTTTACCGGTCGGTTGGTGAAAGCAGATGAGGCTCAAGCCATGGGGTTATTGCTGGAGGTTGTGGAACCTGAAAGGTTACTACCACGCGCCAAAGAAATGGCTACTGAGATTGCCGCCAAACCTCCTCAGACGATACGTTTTACAAAACGTCTTATGAAACTAGCACAACGGCAAGAACTACCTGAGTTCCTCGATTTATGCGCCTGTTTTCAAGGCATGTCTCATCATACCGATGACCATATTGAGGCGTTGAATGCGTTTTTGGAGAAACGTAAGGGCCACTATACAGGTCAGTAAATAAGGGCGGTTTGCGAACCGCCCTTATTCTCTCTCGTGCTACATCAAATCCTTTTCTTTATAGTATTTCTCTGCACCTTCGTGGAGAGGTGCTGACAAATTATTGGTAATCATTTCTTCTTGTTTTAAATTAGCAAAAGCTGGGTGCAACCGCTTGAAACGATCAAAATTATCAAAAACGGCGCTCACCAATTCATAGATAACTTCTGGATCTGTCTGGGCGGAGGATACAAAGGTGGCGCCGACGCCAAAGGTTTCTATATCTTCATCGGTTCCTCGGTACATACCGGCAGGAATGACCGCTTTTGAGTAAAAAGAGTTTTCCTCAATGAGTTTGTCAACTTCAGGGCCTGAGACTGGCACAACCACAGAGTCGCAAGCGGTAGTGGCTTCCTTAATAGAGCCGTTGGGATGACCGACGGCAAACACAATGGCGTCAATTTTGTTATCACACAGTGCCTGAGCCTGTTCCGCTGATTTTAGCTCAGAAGCCAATTTAAAATCGTCCATGGTCCAACCCTTGGCCTCCATAAGGACTTCCATAGTGCCCCGTTGTCCAGAGCCGGGGTTGCCTACGTTAACTCGCTTTCCCTTCAGATCGTCGAAGGTTTCGATACCGCTATCGGTGCGGGCCACCACCGTGAAAGGTTCAGGGTGTACGGAAAATACGGCGCGTAAGTCTTGATTGGGGCCTTTTGACTCAAATTCGCTGGTACCGTTATAAGCATGATATTGCCAATCGGACTGGGCTACACCCATATCTTGCTCACCGGCAGCAATGGCGTTAAGGTTCTCGACGGACCCGCCTGTGGAAGGAGCGGTACATTTGATACCATGCTCTCCTTGGCCTCGATTAACCAATTTACAGATCGACTGACCCACTACATAGTAAACACCCGTTTGGCCACCTGTTCCAATGGTGATAAATTTATCAGCCGCCCCTGCTATACTGCTCAAAAATCCAGTCAAAACCATCACTGATAGGAGGGCAGGAATTTGCTTAAAGAAAAATTTACTCGGCATAAGCCACCTCATTTATAGACAGAACAGAAAGGCGGGTAATCCCGCTTTCAATTAGTATTTTTTTAAGCTGCCGTGCTCATTCTCTTTCCAGGTTGCGTTGGCGATTTTGTCACCTACGATCCAACTGTCACTCAACTTGAGGACATGACACCTACAATCCTACCCGATCATCCTCCCTATAATGGAAAGAAAAGCTCCATAGGCCATACTTGTTGTTAGCTTAATTTCGACGAAACTGCCATACCTAAACTGATCAGTCACTTGTCGACATAGGTTATCAGTTAAACAACGGCCTTACAGTCTCATAAAAAGTAGGTGTTTATCTCACTTTTATAAGACACCAAATGTTACATATTGTTAACTAAGTTCGTTTTTGATTGGCAGGGGGAGTATAACCTGAACCTGTTATGTCTAAACACAAGTCATTATTACACTCATTGAGAGCTACACCTATGGGGACGCCCATCCTACCCCTACTTGCTTTTTTAACGCTAACATTGATGACTGCCAGTGGCGCCGGCATGACTCAAAACGATAAATCAAAGGCTATTACTATTGGTACCGGGGGGACAACAGGTGTTTATCATCCTCTTGGCACTGCGGTATGTAATTTAATGAATAGAAATTACAACCAGCATGGTATCCGTTGTCTTGTGGACGAAACCAGTGGTTCTGTTTCTAACTTAAATGGCTTACGTTCTGGTGAATTAGATATTGGCCTGACTCAATCGGATCAAGAGCACAATGCTTATCGGGGCATTGGCCCGTTTGCCGAAAAGGGTCCTAATAAAAATTTACGCAGTCTTTTTTCAACCCATAGCGAGTCTTTTACAGTAGTAGTCCGAGCCGACAGTGGTATAAAAACCTTTGATGACCTCAAAGGTAAACGAGTTAACGTGGGCAACCCTGGTTCTGGTCAACGAGCAACCATGGAAGCGCTCATGCAGGCGAAAGGTTGGACGTTCGATATTTTCAGCGAAGTCTCGGAACTGGAACCCGATCAACAGTCCCAGGCGCTTTGTAACAACCAGGTGGATGCTATCATCTATACAGTAGGTCATCCCAACCGATCTATTTTGGAAGCCACCATTGTCTGTGACTCGCTCATCGTACAAGTGGCTGACCCCGCCGTGGAAAAACTTATTCAAGGCAATCCTTATTACACTCACGAAATCATTCCTGGTGGAATTTATCGTGGTAACTATGAAGATACTAAAACCTTTGGGGTCAAGGCTATGGTGGTTTCTTCCACCAACACACCCGTGGAAACAGTCTATCAGGTAGTTAAATCGGTCTTTGAAAACCTGGATGAGTTCAACAGGGCCCACCATGTACTTGGCAAGCAAACCCGTGAAAAAATGATGATAGAAAGCAGTAATGTGCCCTTGCACAAAGGAGCTGTGCGCTATTTCAGAGAAATGGATTTTATAGATAAGGCGCCTTCAAATTTATAAAAACAAGCATGTTGGCTCCTAAGGAGTTTTATTTACCGAGTAACTTTGCATATTGTTGCTGTTTTAAAAACGTGTTTATCTGTAGCAGGACTTACGCAGCTCGTTCCAGAAGACGCCGTAAACACCTCCCTGTGGGCTTGAAGACGGCCATCCAGGCCGTCAACACTTCTTCCACGAGCTACCCAAGTCCTGTTTTTGCGTAAGTCATGTGTAGGAAAAAATCGTCACAAATGGCCCTAAATTAAATTTATTCTGACATTTTTGTCGTTAATTTTTAAAACCAAAGGCATAAATTGAGGTGACAAAGCAGCAGATATGTAATTCTTCACTAGATATGAAATGATTTTAAAATGAATAATGCTTTATATGTCTTTGCTAGTGGTGCAACAGAAGTTTTGCAAAAATTGAGATTAGACGACGTTTCTTTATTTCGTTACAACCACTCACTTACATTTGAAATATCAAAAATTGATTAGGCGAATGGTGAGAACTCTATTTAATGGTATACAAATTGCTAAACCGCGATGATACACCTCAAAGATTGACGAAAATGACTATTAGGGAAGAAGTCAACTGATGTTTACCAATTATTTTAGCCGGCAGAAATACTTAATTTCTTTCAAAAAAATTAGCTTACCTTCGGTAACCTGCAATAATCGTTTTCACTTAAGCTACTTGTTGCTAAGCTTAAGCTTGGTTTTCCTGTTATGTTTTCCAGGGATCTCAATTAGCGACACGCTTACTAACTCAGAAGGTGTTGATTTGGGAAAAAGTGATCCAACACTTGGATACACGGCCGACTGTAAGGTCGTTGATCCTTTCCCCGCCCGCCTTGTGGACACCAGTGGCTTGACCAGTCGCCACGGCAGCATTCGCTTTAAGGCCCGGGATGGAAATATAATCACCGCTTTTACCTACCGCGCTAGCGAGTTTGACGGCAGTGGACCCATCCTGTTTGTTATGCACGGCTCAGGTCGAACTGCAGAGTCTTACCTCAACGCCTTTAAGCCAATTGCCGAACGCCACTCAGCTTTGGCCGTGGCGCCTATGTTTGACAAAAATAACTATCCTACCTCAGAGAGTTACAACCTAGGTGTCGGTGCCAAAGGCACACCCTCTGGTGGTGTGTATCAACCTGCGCAATGGCGAGCACCCGCGGATTACCTTTACTCCGAGATTGAGCACTTATTCGAAGCGATCAAAACCAAACTCAACAGTTCTCAATGCAGTTACCGCATCTTCGGCCACAGTGCCGGTGGTCAGTTCACCCATCGTTTACTCACCTTTCGCCCTGATGCTCGTGTCTTTCGTGCGGCGGCCGCCAACAGTGGTTGGTATACGCTACCCAGTGACGCTGATGGTAGCGATAGGAACTATTACATGCCTTACGGTCTGCAAGGCAGTCCAATCACTAGCGCCAACCTCAAGCAGGCTTTTAGCCGCGAGCTAGTCGTATTACTTGGCAGTGAAGACACGGCTACCGCTAAAGAGGATTCAAATGTACGGGGTTCAACCAAAGCAGAAGCCCAAGGGCCTAATCGATTACAGCGTGGCCGTGCTTACTATAATCACGCCAGTTCCCAAGCTGCCGCGCTTGGATCTAAATTTACTTGGCTCACCGACACTGTGTTGGGTGCGGGACATGACAAGGATGAGGTAGCTGCATCAGCTGGATGGTATTTATTTCGGAAAACCGGAGAGCTACCTTGCACACCTAGCACGGCAGCTGAAGCGAAAGGGCTTGTGATCAATGAGATCTTAGCTGATCCGCCCAAGGGTCTTGCTGGTGATGCCAACAAAGACGGCACACGAGATGCCAATGACGACGAGTTCGTAGAGCTGGTCAACACCGGCTCCAGTGAGATTTGTCTGACAGGTTGGACCCTGGGGGATGCGGCTGAACCGGAACGCCATCGTTTTCCAATTAGCACTCGACTGGCTCCCGGCGCAGCCTTGGTTGTCTTCGGTGGTGGCTTGCCCACTGGGAATTTTAGTGGAGCAATGGTGCAATGGGCGGCCTTTGGTGGCAAAATTAATATGAATAACGATGGTGACGTGGTAACTTTGGCTGATCCCAGTGGGAAAGTTCACTCTCAGATTTCTTGGGGAGACTGCGCCGGTGTTACCTGTGCTGCTGAGCATATCAATGGTAGCTTGAGCCTCGATCAAGCGACCGTCAGAAACCCGGAATTGACCGGTGTATGGGCACCCCATAACACGGTGGCAGCCGGTGACTTTTTCTCTCCAGGTCGTCGCGCTGACGGTAAGCCGTTTATAGGCAAGCCACAGCCTCCAGCTAACCTATCGATTGAATTTACTTATGAGTAAGTAGGAACTAGCTGAACCTAAATTAGCTGAAACGGTTAAATATTCTGAGCTAGTGAATTTTAATGCCTATCTGTAACATATAATCGTATCTCTATTGCAAGGTAAATTTACCGTTTTTATTCTCATCATCTACTATTCTTTTATAAAAAAGAATGAACAATAAGAGTCTAAAAATAGAAGTAGAAAACCCACAAAGTATAAAACTCATACTCACGGGTGATGTTCATCTAGCCACCAATTATCACCAAAAAATGGCTGCTAGTTCCAACAAAAAATTTCATCTACATGACGTCAAAGATTTTACCTATCTTGCAACTCCTTTTGTCCCTTTACTGAATTCAGCAAATTTTGTTATAGCTAATCTTGAAACACCTATCTTAAATGATAAACCCCCTCGCTATTATGGTGATTTAAAACAGTATTACCATAGAGATTTTCCAAACCTCATATTTCCAGTGTTGCAAAAACTAAATGTCAAGGCTGTTACTTTAGCCAATAATCATATTTTAGACTATGGTCCCGACGGTTTATTAAGAACATTAGCGTACTTAGAAGATAAAAAACTCCCTTACATTGGCGCCGGAAAAAATCTTGCAGAAGCCAAAAAAGCTCTATTTATCGATTTTACTAAAGATAACCAAACTATCCTTAAGGTGGCCATCCTCTCTGCTTTTGAATATCGCAAAAAGTATCATGAAGTCTATAATTTTTATGCTAGTGAAAAAAAATCAGGCGTTAATAAATTAACTAGACGAGTTTTGGCTGATTACATCGAAGAAATAAAGCAGGATGATCCGGAGCGTTTTATTATCTTCTATCCCCACTGGGGAAAAGATTATCAATGGATAACTCCTCAACAGGAACACTCAGCTGAAGCAATTGTTGAAGCCGGCGCTAACCTAATAGTTGGGCATGGATCTCATTTCTCACAAAATATCGTTCGTCTAAATGAGGTCCCTGTTGTTTATGGTCTTGGCAATTTTATCTTCCTAACTCCAGGAGGCTTTTACAATAGACCAGAGATACCATCGATGGGTTTGGTAACCCAGCTAAATTTTGATTGGAACGATAAAGATTCTAAATTTGATAAAGTTCTTAAACTTTACCCTATACAAGCCAACAACCGCATGACCCTATATCAACCTCGGTTTGCTAATAAACCAGAAATTCTTGAAACTTTCTCTATTTTTTTAGAGAAAAGTTTGGACAAACAAGAGTTTCAAAAACGCATCAAAATCGATATAGATGTTTTTGGAGAACACTTTAATTTAGAAATATGATAAATATCTTTAGTAAACAAAACTAAGTTTTTTATCATAAATATGGCAACTAGAGAAAAACCCTTCTGTTAACGTTAACCAACTACCTCCTGGGGTTTATTTGGAATCCTATTTTCTATAATATTATTTATTAGTTTATTCATTGTATATGCTGAATTTTTAGTATCCACCGACACTAAGACAATATTTTGTGAGCTATAGCTTTTCATCTCTAATCTCCATTGATTTTCTTCATCTTGTCTTATAAAAAGATAAACAGTGCAAATTTCATCAAATTTATAAAATATTTCTTTCGGTTCAATCTTATGTGTTAGGGTATCGATGAGTACTATGTTTGGCTTCAATATTCTTAAAGACAAGATGTTACTGTTAGGCAAAAAGAAAAAATTAAACTTCTTGTCATCATCTTTTTGACTGTTAATAATAGCTAGTAACAAACTCTCAAATCCTATGATTTCTTTACTATCTAAAAATCCAGAGTAATAAGTAGGATAAAAATCGCTATTGTTGTTTTCTTTATAAATTTCGTTAAGCTCATTACAGGTACTTTCATTTCCAATAATTCCAAACACAATACCTTCAATTCTCGATCTAATAAGTCTAGCCAAACGCATCAGACCCAAGAATGGATTTGCGGCTAATAAGATCGGTCTCCATTTTGGTAAGTTCTCAGGTATTATAGGTGTTACCACTGCACTGCAATTTTGTCTAAAGGCACTCTCGACCATTGCTAAAGATTCGGGAGTATCAATGTATTCAGATATAACCACTAGATCGTCATCCGTTGCAGAAATTGAATTTAGACTTACTCTATTGATGGGACCTGTTTCACAATTTCCGTTAAACCATTGTCCTTGAAACAATCGCATCAAATTTAAAGGCGAAAAAAGTTTACCCACGTATAATGAATCATCTTTTTCTGGCCTAGCCAATATCTTATCTTTTATCGACAAGCCTATTTCAAGAAAAATTACTATGTCGTTAAGATCTGAGTAATTGTAAAAAAATTCTATTGCAGTATCTAAGTCAGGTAATGAGGTTGAGTTTTTGTAAGCATTTTCATTGTTGCTTGCAACATAAACAACATGTAAATTTTTGGATTGCAATATTTTAATCCATTTCTGCCAATCGTTTGATGAACCAGCATCACTTGTCACAATTAGCCAAATGCATTCACGTTTATTTAACGACCAATTCTTAAAAAACTTCAGGGCATAATTATCCCTTGGATCACAAGAATAAGCACCTAAACGATCTAATTTGATTAACGAATGACTATTAAAAGAAAAACGTTGATGAGATGATAAGGATATGACTTTTTTAAGTTGCTCAACATCGTTATTGACTGTCAGTATAGCAGCGAGAGAAAACAATAAACTTGAAGATGGCGTAATATCATCCAAAAGAATTTGAGAGTTTATACCATTATTCCATAATAAAGCTTTCTTTTCAGAGTCTTTATTTAAATGTACAATAGAAAGTGCTTTTCCCTTTTTTTTGATATGTTCTTGTAGTTTTATACTGCTAGAGTTATCAGCATTGAAAGATACCAACACTAAATTTTTTATTGGAATAGTTTCTGCAAGTATATGGTAAAGGCTCTCATTCTCAAAGTCTATAACAACGGAATGAGATGAAATAGTGGCTAAAAGCTTGTACACACGATGGTGAATATGATTATCATAATTACGATGTAGTATTTTTGGATCTATTAATTCATCAGTAATCACAGTACAGGTAATTGAATTACATGGAGAACCCGATGCGATTAAATCACTTAACCTCCAGATCATCACAGCCGCATCTAGATCTTGATTACACAATAACTGATGTGATCGATCAATAAATGAACTCGTCAATAAAGCTTCGTTATAAAGGGTTTTTACTTTATCATCTGATTGTAACCCAGCAACATATCCCATTTTATTTAAAAGAGTAAAACAATTTTCTGCGATTTTCCCTTTACTCTTATACCCTGTGACAACAATTTTTGGTATCGAGCCTGCTTGGTTTGCGCTAAGAAATGATTTTAAAACATGTTTAGTAATGTCACGTTTTTTGCCTAGGGTAGGCAACATGTGAAGGTCTACACCTGGGTTATTATTGATTTCGATAATTTTTCCTGAACCTTCTCTCCATGACCGTGATACGTCATTGGACACAAAGTCTATTCCTGCAACGTCTAGTAAACAGCTTTTCGCCGCGATAACTGCAGCCATCTTGTTGTCAGGATGAACCAGATCTGTACAATCCTCAGTAGTGCCGCCCAATGACGCATTTGATACTTCTCGTACTTGAACCTTTTGATGCTGGTTTAGCACACTGTTTAAAGATAAACGCTGCCTTTTGAGCACTTGTTTTAAGTTATCGTCAATTTTTATAGGCATTAAGTATAAACCGTCACGCCGCTCTACTGTATTCTTTATCTCGATAAGCGCTTCAACACTGTGTAAACCATCACCTTCAATAGTTGCCGGTATTCTTTTAACTGCCGCGATAAACTGTTCGTTAATAATCAGCAGACGAAATTCATATCCAGAAATATGTTCTTGCACAACCATTGGTTGGCTGGCAAAGGGATTATTTTCATAGCTTTCAATAAGTTCCTGGGAAGATTTTATATTTAATTGAACTCCTTTTCCCTTAGAACCCCGCCTCGGCTTTAACACAACTGGGAAAGATAACGCTGGTAATAGTTTTTGTAATGATTTTTTATCTTTAATATTGATTTGGTGAGGTACTGGCGCACCTGCCTGTTTAATATAATTTAAGCTTGTTAATTTATCGCGAGCGATATGACATCCAACGGCAGTTGTTTTTTCAGAGTATCCAAACGATAGTAACTTGCTGTACTTTCCTTCGCCAATCCAGCCTTTCTTTCCTAGATCGTTATAAGAACTAATACCGAATTGTCTGGCAATCTGCTTTCTTTCATTGGCGATATATTCATCGAGTGTAAAAGCAAACTTCTGTCGGTTTTGATGATAAAATTCCTGTAGTTCTTGAGCGTTGTCACCAAACGTTATAAGATCGTAAAGAATTTGAATACACTCAACAAGCTTAGGTAACATATTTGGTCGAATAAGTTCAAAGATAATTTCGTATCTATTATTTGAAATACTGTGGTATCCATAGTGCTTTACTTCATGGCGAGAAGCTTGTTGTAGTAAAACAATAATCTGCGCAATGGTAAGGATTGGTTTATTTTCGAGGTCAATTGTCGTGAGCTTTAAATCATCACCTAATAGATCCACAATCACCTGTTCAATATTTGCAATAGATTCTTTGTCTATTTCTTCTAATAAACTACCGGAATCTTCGACAACAACCCGGGCAGATGGTATTAAACTTACAATACTTGGACCTGTATAAGCTATAGAACTTAAAATACGGAAACTTTGTCGTAATTTGTAACGTTTTGGTTTATGAATTGGCCGAAAGCGTTCTTTGAAAAAGTGCAGACCTTCTGTTTTTCCAGCGCCTCCATCATTAAATATTTCTATATCAGCATTAAGCGAATGAAATTTGGTGGCAAGCTGATTGACGAGAAATTGTGAAAGCCCGTCATAGCCTGCAAGAACTTTTCTAAATAAACAATAGCCGGTTTTTTTGTTTATAATCTCGCCGCTTGTCATTCCGACGACTTTATTATCGTCTATAGCGATTAAAATAATATGGTTTAAAAAACTGTGATTACGGATGATTTCGGAAAAGTAATTGTCGTCAAATAAGCTGCCATATCTTTGATTCGCAGCATAACTCCAAGCCTTATTAAGGCTTATAACGCCATTATAGTCGTCATTGCTATAGTCTTTGATAATAATGTTTTTATGAGTCTTTTTGAGTTTATTGATTTGTTGTCTTGTATAACCATAGTCTTTACCACTCAGTTTAATCAGATTTTTTACACTATAGTGGTATTCAGGACCAACTTTATACTCTTGATAGAAGAAGGCAAAGTCGAAATTTTTAGAACTTTTAAGAAATTCAAGTTGATCGTCATTTAACCACTTAACAAGCACGTTCTTAGATCTTCGCTTATTAAAGCTATTACAAAAGCTTATGCACTTTTTTAAAACACTTACATAATCGTCCGGAGTTCCACTACCGAAAGGAAGAACCCATATGGATAATGTGCTACCGTTTAATATAAAAGGCACAAACAAATTATCTAATATAAGCCAATAGGATTTGCGTCGTTCTCTAAAAGTTTGCCCGTAAAAGAGAGCAAATTGACTCCACCATGAACTAACCACGCATGTTGAATTATTGACATAGTGATCATAAATTTCTTTATGTTCTAGTTGTAATTCATTTAAGTCACTAATACTGCTAATGGATGACTTTATAGAATAGTTTTTATTCATTATTTAATACGACTCATGTTACTCGTTAGTAGTTATTAAAAATCGTTTTCTTAAAAAGTCATGAAAGCTAGCGCTTTTTGAGCAAGGTGGTTCGTGTTGTTGCTGCCTCAGTACCCTTGCGTGCAGCCTGATAAAGGGTTATGAGGTCAGTTACGGCGCCAGTTTGAAGTTCTATTTCCTGAGCTGGCTGCGTCTCAAATGTGGCAAAAAGTATGGTGACAGTCGACTCTCCTAACACTTGGATATGTTTCCCTGCGATCAACAAAGCCGTTTCCTCATCAATACCAAATCCAATTAAGCCCGGATTCTCCTGGACAACTCGTGCTAGACGCTGTTTGCGATTGCGGGCTAAGAAGTGCTGGTCAATCACGCTGCCTGGCAACAAATCGAAGCCAACCTCGGTTTCCGCATCCGGATTTCCTCGGGCAATCATGATACGTGACTGGATTGCAGCACCAGCCGAAGTCCCCCCGATGACGCCACCCCGGGCAAGCAAAGCGTATAGCTCGTGCTCAACCGCTGTTCCGAGGTAGATACTGGCCAGATGCGACTGGGATCCCCCCCCAATCCAGACACCGGTTGCTTGACGCAGCGGCTCAACAAACGCATTGCTATTGGCTTGCTCTCGGGAAAGGGTATGCAGTACAGACACCGACTCCACTCCACGGTCCCGCCATTCAGCGTAAATCCTGTCCGAATCGGGAACCTGCTCGGATTTAACCCTAGCTGTTGGGATCACAACGAGACGGGACTGGCTGCCACCGGCATGTTCCAAGAACTGATCAAAGATCACGTCGGGTAGATTGCCACCGCCACAGATCAAAAGGGTACCAGAAATGGCGGATTGGTCGATCCGATCTGCTGCGACCGCGCAAGTATTTTCAGTGTTCATCAATAAAATCAGGAGTATAGGGATGCAGAAAGTGAGCAATGCGGGGAACTTTAAGTTACTCAGGAAAGATGCAACGGTGTCATGCCAAGACCATACTGGATTCCCCCAAATAAACATATATTTCGAAACAAGCAACATAACGGCAATTTATTATTTTACGCCGAGGGCTTCACAGCACTGATCAGCTTCCAGCATAGCCCGAGAGGAATGACCAACACCAGGCGCTTCGACCAGTCGCCAATTAAAGGCCCAAGCGTGCTGACGAGCCACATCCAGACCAGCTTTATAGATTGAACGTCCGCGAGCCAACCGATTTACTCCCTGGCGCATGGCTGCTTCAGATACAATAAGATTTTGGCTATCCACATCCCTTTGTCCCAAATAAATGGTAATAGGCAACGCTAAATAGGCTTGCAGGTGCGCCACTGCCTCAGTGGGTGCAAAAATATCTTTAAATCCAAAAGGCGCCGGCTCATCGAGCCACGGAGCTACATACGCTGAGGGATTTGTGATAACAATTCGCTCGGTGCCAGAAAGGGGTGAATAAGCACAAATTCGCGACAGCATTTGCCCGCCCGCAGAATGGCCAAACAGAAAAAGCCGTGCGGAAGGTTGCCCGATTAAATCTCGTCCCCACTCGAAAAGATTCTGCAACAGGGGGCCTGTCCAGCGTTCACGGGGTTGTTTTTGCCCGCGCCGAATAATACCAGCTCTACTGTAGCGCCAGTTAGGAAAGCGCTCTTGATCCATAAGTGGCGCAAATGTAATCAATCCCGCATGATCTGCCAAAACCACTGCTTTGTTGCGTATTCTGGCTGCATCACGCCTCAATCCATCAAATATAAATAATATGCCAGCTGTTGAAGCGAGACTGGGTCGATAAGTAAAGACGGTAAATTCTTCGCCACGGTTGATCGTCGTCACACGACTTGCACCGTGAGGAAGCAAACTAGACATTAGTTGGCACCTAAAACTATGCTAGGTGGATTGCGGAAAGCTGCCGTCATTTCTGATCCCGACAGCCCTAAACCAAAAGCTGCTGCAATAGCGAACATAGTTGCGTACTTAAGCCGTCTTTTTTTAGTGCGTCCGTCACGAGGAGAACCAATACTAGCCTGGATTGAGGCTAGCACCTCGGTGCCAGACAATAAAACGAATCGATCTTTTCCGTCTTGTCCCCATAGGGTCACCACTGCCTTATGACCACTGTTGAGATGCGCCTGCAACTTTGGATCATTAAGGCGATCACTGACGAGTATTAATTGCCTAACGCCCAATTCTTGAAGTCGATCAAGGGCGACAATATTGCCAGCCTGCACCACAAAACAATCCGTTGTAGCTCGTTGCACAACATCAAGACCAGTGTGGAAAAGTTCTGTTTTTCCATCTTTGATTTTGTCCATCATCACTGTAACTTGAACTGTTTCCAACATGAGTCCGCGTTGTGCGGCCAGGCGCAGCGATACAGTACTCACCAGCGTGTCGACGACAGGATTACAAAGCAAGGTTTGGGCAGCGTTTACCTGTTGTTCAGGGGTAAAGTCTGCTGACACCCCATTCACAAATGAACCTGCCCTCAATGCCAGACCAACGGATCTGCCTGCCCCCCGCAGGATCATGTCTAGAATCCGGGCTGTGGTGCCTGTACCCTTGTCGCCGGCAACGGCAACGATGGAAACATCTTCGTCGTTTCCAGGCAAGCAAGGCAATTTCAGCACTTTTATAGTCCCATTGGGCAATGGGCGCAGCCTCCTCCTTTTCGCTGTCTCTCTAGGCAACCAGCTGATCGGATAAAAACATCACTTCATTGCTATTTTGTGTCACAAAGGCATTATTATTCATTGTCTAATTTTCTCTTAAGCCATGTTGTAAACTTCTGGTAATGGGTGACAAAAGATAATCGAGTAAGGTTCTAGCGCCAGTTCGTATAAAGACTTCGGCTCCCATACCCGCCACTAATGTGGTTTTTGCTGATTCTATAATGTCATCGTTAAGTTCAATCCGTGCGCGGAAGTAGCCTAGTCCTGTTTCCGGATCAGATATTCGATCGGCCGAAAGGCCAGCGACGACCCCTTCTAAAGGCACACGTTTGCGTCGAGTAAAAGACGTCAGTTGCACATCGGCCGACATCCCAATTCGGACTTCATCAATGTCGTCGGGATCAACAAAAGCGTATATCACTAGATCGTCCTCAGTGGGCACAACCTCAAGCAAAGGTTGACCCGCCGCAATTACACCATCCTGAGTGTGGATCTGAAGATTTACTACATAACCATCGATGGGTGATAGGATCTTGGTACGATGCAGCACATCCCGGGCCGCAACAATTTTTTGTGAAAGATCAAAAATCTCGGCGCGCTGTATGCGAAGCTCTTCTGTGATCTCAGCGATCTGTGCGGCTCGCGCTTCGCTTATTTGCAGACGCATTTCCAAAATAGTTTGTTCGAGTCGTCCTATTTCAGATTCATGGGCACTTAAATCGGCATCAGCCTCAGTCATTTGCTGGCGCAGCTTGAAAGCTTCTGATGCACGAACTAATTTTTTAGCAAGCGCTACTTCAATTGCTGATAGCTCTTCGTTGATAAATTCTCGCTGCCGGTTTTTGGCTTGGGCTTGACCCGCGTACCCTTTAATTTCTTCTTGAGCCTGGGCAATCTTATGTTCAAGTAAAGACTGCCTATCCTGTATAAGGGTCCGCCGACTTACAAGAATGTTTCTTTGTCCAGTCATCACAGCTGTGACAGATGGGTCTTTCGCATGTGCTAATAACTCTTTGGGAAAAGCGATTTTCTGGCGATCATCTCGCTCGGCAAGCAGACGTGCAACGACCGCTTGCGCTTCGAAATATTGCCTTTCCAGTTGTCGCAGTAGTGCAGCGGGCTGTACGTCGCGTAATTGGATGAGAAGCTGACCCACAGCAACACGATCGCCTTCACGTACAAGGATAGCCTCCACAATGCCCCCTTCAAGATGTTGAACCTGCTTGCGATGGCTAGCAACACTCACAATACCTGGAGATACCACAGCACCTTCAATAGGCGCTAACAAGGACCAGACAGTGAAACTGCTCAAAAGTAGAGCCACCATACTGAGCCCTGCGGCGATCAATCGCCTTGGAAAAGGTCGTTGCTCCTGGTCAGGCACCTGAGTTGTCTGCGCTGGAGCGGAGGTATTATCAACAGAGTCCTGTTGAGTTCCCTGCATCGCTGCAGAGGTCGCATCAACAGGTTTTGACAAGGTTAAAGGTTTTGATGGCTGTTGCATAAGTCAAGCTGATTTGAAACTGTTGCCTTCCGCATCCCGACGCTGACCACGGGTACTATCGCTTTTACGATTTTTGTCACGACTGCCTGCGATACTGCTGATACTACTGACAGCACTAGCGCCTTGCAGAGCAGCGACATCCTCGGGCGTTTGCAGTATGTCAAGTTTACTGCTTTTCAATAAAATCACTTTATCAGCAAACCTGCTTAGCTCATTGGACTGGGTCGTTAAAACTACGATGATGCCTTTTCTTTTCCACCTTGCAATAGTGGCAAAGAGTGCCAAACGGGCAGGTTCGTCAAGATGTGGCGTGGGTTCGTCCATGACGATTAACGCTGGAGAGGCATAATATGCCCGTGCAATAGCAATGCTTTTTCTTTGGCCAGCTGATAACAGGGGCTCGTTTTCCACAATCTCGGTATCATAAGCTTCTGGTAGTTTCAGAATCGTCTCATGAACACCAGCTCGTTTGGCCGCTCTAATAACTCGGTTGATATGACCTTCGGCCATACGAGCAATGTTTTCCCGGACGGTGCCCTGAAACAATGTGATATCCTGAGGAAGGTAACCGATATCGCGCCTGGTACTCTGTTGCGGCAATCGAGATACATCCACATCACCTAAGCGGATTTTTCCCGATCGAGGACTAATCAGACCAGTCACTAGCCTCGAAAAAGTGGTTTTTCCCATGGCAGATTGTCCAATCACGCACAGCACCTCCCCCGGATTTACCGTCACGGTTATACCGCGAAACACAGACGCAGCCTGATTAGGATAACGGTAACTAACCTGTTCAATAAACAACGGCACCGGCACATTAGTTTGCGACATAGATACCTGGTAACTGTTGTCCTTGCCTAGAAAAGTTTTAATTCGTCCATAGGCTCTTTTCGCAGTCATCATTTCGCGCCATTTCAACATGGCGTTTTCCACCAGCGAGTAAGCAATACGGCCAACCACACTGGCAGCAATCACTGCTCCAAGGGTCAGCTCTTGATTGATGACCAACCACAGGCCAAATCCAAGCACCAAGATACGTAAACATTGCCGGACAAAACGCATTGCGGCTGCGAAGTAAATGTTTAAGATTTGGCTTCGCATACCTTCATCGAGCCGCGCAAAGGCGCTGCGCGACCAACGTTTGGCGAGATTGGCGGCCATGTTTAGGGAACCAACCGTTTCCCGATTACGTTCAGCGGATGAAATCCATTCACGGTCATCTTTTCTTGCTTTATAAGTAATGTCTCGGGAGTTGCGCGTCGTCAATTCATTAACGGTCCCTAAAGTAAGTGTTATTAGCACCGCTGTGAGGACGATATAAGCCAATGGCGGGGAAATCAGAAATACACAGCCGACAAAAAGAGGGGCCCAAATGATGTCTAACCAGGCAATAAGCCCGGTTCCAGAGACGAATGATCGAATGGTCGATATATCCCGCAACATGCTGGATGAGGACGGCACTTGACCTAAATCTTTTTGCAGTCCGACGGCAAATAATTGTGGACCGAAGCTGCGCTCGATCCAAGTTCCCCAGTGGATGAACATACGCCGCCGGATAACCTCCAGCAAAATGCTTGATACAATAGCCACTAACACCATCATTGTTAGCATGACTAAAGTTTCATGGCTGCGACTAGCCACTATGCGATCAAGTAGCTGCAGCACATACAACGGTGTCGCCAACTTTAGAATATTGATAAATATACTAAATACGCCAATAGCTGCTAATCCGGCATAAGATTTACGCCATGCTGTGCGTAGTACGTCTTCTTGTTTACTTGAGGTAAAACTTGGCACTAATTGGAACTCATTTATTGCACTTACAAAAAGGTCACATACTTACCTTAAAACTTAGGCCGTTTCTCCCATATCTTTCGCATAAATCAAGTCATAGATACTTTCAGCATCCGTCATCTGCATTGCCCAATGCTGATGATCTTCAAAATCGACGACAAAGTTATTGGGATTGTTCATGGTCCGCTGAACACGTTCCTCCAATACCGTAATTGTTTTCTGATTATTGGCGCCGGTAATAATCGGCACAAGCACACCTGCCTGTATCTGAAACGGTGTTAGAATAGGGCATCCGCTGGTCGCCGCCGCTGCTTCACGCATTGCAAGGGGTGAGCGGGTAATCTGCCCACTGAGGGCTAATACGGAATAGCCAAGTTTACGTAATTCTTCATAACCTGCTTTAGCCCCTAGGGAATCATAGGCTGCGAATACAACACCAAACGCTATGGACTGAAGTTTTGTGGAGCGTAATAGGGTTGCTGTTTCTAGATGCTGCAGTCCATCGGCAATCTCTACAATGGCGAATTCACACTTGCGCCGTGCTGCATGATTAATTAAACCAATCACACCCATTTCAATGGCTTCATCGGGCGCTTTGTAAGTGCTAGCGAACCCAGCGTCAGTAAAATCTAAGGTCACGTCGGCGCCCATATCCTTCATCTGCCATAGGTCACCGCCCGAACCGGTGCCTGTCGCCTTGATACCGGCAACCCGAAATCCGCTTCCTTTTAATCCACGTATCATAGAGGCGGCGGTGAATGTCTTTCCAGCGTTCATCGCCGTACCAACCACTAAAATGACCTTAATTTTGTGGCTGGACTCCTGAAAGTCAATACGGTAGTCGGCAATATTTAAAGACTCGCCCTTTGCATTACCGATTAATCCAATAGGCATGATTTGCGTGGGTGGCGCCATGCGGGTGTGACGATTAATCTCCCGGGATGCGATCCCACCCCCCGCCACCAAATCGCATAGACTAAGATCTTCACAAACCAACGCTTCAAATTGATCAGGGGCATAGCGATTGCCGTAACAGACGATAATTTCGTCACCTGGCATCATTAATGCGCGCCGTCCGTTCAACCGCTCAATCTTGCGATGTTTGCCTAGCTCGTGGACGGTAGCAAGCACTAGGTTGCCAGTAACTGGTTTGGCACTGCCACTGATAAGCGTCTGCATGTCCCGGGCTGGTACACGCCGGGTCGTAAACGCACGTTTTGCCTTAGCGGCGCGCTCCCGTTTAAATTTGATATAGCATTTCATGATTTATCTATTAGCCCCCCTAGCTAATCACATTTGATACGGTTACGCACAAACTGGTGAAGTCGATGCTTTATTTAAGACTGCGTAATCTTAAGCAGATGCCATGCACTCTTTAAAATTTGTGCGTCCTGCTTTTAGATACAATCCATTGGAGGCTAAGGGAAAAGAGATGCTCTAGATGGCGTTAAAAAAATAGACTTACCTATGGTTTTAACCGATATGTCGAAGCAATTTCATATGACACTAGTTTATATTTTTTATTAAATCCGTGAAATTTAATTCATACTAAAAAAACTTAGATGTGCTTTTCGATGTAAAATCTGTTCTCGCTCGTTACAACAATACATCATAAAGAAATTAGATTATAGTAATATTAAATCCTAATAACAGAATATAGTACATTTCAAAATATACAAACTCTGTTGCGAAAAAAGTGTTGGAAAATCGACTCTATTATTTATTATAGATAATAAAAAACCAAACAGGCTCCCAATAGAAAGGCTACCCATAGCACCATGCTCCCCGTCGGCCAGGTACGCGCCAATAATCCCTTTGGACCATGATGCACAAATAACCCCAGCACCACCTGTTTGGTCCGCTGTTTAAGCATAGCCTCCAACTGTTCACGTACTCGTACTCCCGTGACCATAAACTCAGCCCCAAGGGCAGCGCCAAAACGACGATAAAACCAATCAACATCAAGACTGATGGTGAGCGTGCGCTTCATCTGCGGCAGCATGACAAAAAACGCCAGGCCAGCGAACAATAACAGCTGAAATTGCGCAACTAAGTGTGCTGTTGTATAGGGTTTATAATCCACTGGGTAAGGCAAAATGGCGTATAGGGACCCAGGAAAACAGCCCAATGCGATACACAAAAAAGCGAACAAAGCCATGGCCCATTGCATATTTCCCGGTGGATCGGGCGGGCGCAAACCGGAGTCTTTCTGAAAAAACACAAACCAGGGAAATTTGATGCCGGCATGGAGGAATACACCTGCCGAGGCGGCGGTGAGTGTAAACCAAACCCAAACCAGGTGAGCGTCAGCCGCCGCCTGATTGGTCATGGACTTGGACACAAAACCCGAGGTAAACGGAAACGAAGAAATGGCAAGTGCCCCGACAATGCCACATAAAGCAGTGACCGGCATACTCTGAAAAAGACCTCCTAGATCCGTACATTTACGTTTGCCCGTCATATGTAGGACACTACCCGCCGACATCAGTAGTAACGCTTTATAGATAATATGGCAAAAGGCATGGGCGGCAGCACCGTTTAACGCCATGGGGGTGCCAATACCCACGGCTGTCACCATAAAACCTACCTGGTTGACAATGCTATAAGCTAAAATGCGGCGCATATCGTTTTCTAAGAGGGCATAAATGATCCCATAGAGGGCCATATAAAGACCCACCGCAATCAAAATCTCCGCACCGGGAAAACCCACTATCAGGGTAAAAACCGCAGTCTTCGTGGTAAACGCGGACAAGAACACCATACCGCTAGGGCTCGCCTCCGGGTAAGCATCGGCGATCCAAGCGGATAAGGGCGGTGCTCCGGCGTTTATCAAGAAGCCAATGAGAATCAACCAGGTGCCTTGCGTCTCCGGGAGCATGGCTTGAAAAGTCAGGGAACCGGTATCCAGCACATGGGCGACGATGCCACACATCAAAATCACGCCACCCAGTAAATGAATCGATAGATAACGCATACTGGCGCGATAAGCGCCGGGTGTACCGGCGGACCAAATCACCAGGGTGGACCCTACGGCCATCAGTTCCCAAAAGATGAAAAGGGTCAACAAATCCCCGGCAAAGGTGACGCCGATGGCGCTGCCGGCATAGCCATAGGCCGCGGCAAGTTCTATTAAACGAGCTTGGCGAAGGGCAAACAAGCCACCGGCAAACGCCATGATGGCGAATACGGTGGCAAATAACCGACCCACCACCGTACCCCGCACCGGCTCTAGCTGGTAATCCAGAAAATGCAGGGTAAACAAGGTACCATCGGGTATCCGCCAGATTAGGGCTAACACCAAAATTGGCAACCCCAGTACCACGGCAGAACGGAGGCGGCCTTTGGTAAAGGGCAACCAAAGAGCGCCGATAAGCATTAGTAACGCCGGTGGGAAAGGCAACAGCAACAGCACCGTTAGCAGCAATAGCCCCGGCGGTAACCAACTAATCGGGGTCATAGTAGGTGTCCTTGCGCTTTAAAAAGATACCCAATAATTTGGCCACCACTACCATGGCCACGCAGGTCACAAACCCATACCAGGCGTAAAACCCAAAGCTGCCCTCGAGACCAAAATGGGCGTGCTGGTGAATAAAAAAATCAGGAATTAACAAAAGGATCAAAACAACGATAAACAGGATCCATAAATGACGGATGGTTTTGGCCCGTACCAGCCAGTGTTTAGATTTTTCCGTCATAGTTGTTATAACCCCACCATTTGTTCGGCCAACCGCAGGGGCACACCGGGAAATAAAAATAGCAGAACTGTTAACACCGCTGTTGTCACTAAAGCAATCACCATGGGCAGTGGCGCCTCCCCGTGTTCGACGGTATGGGTACCGTGGCTGTCCTCCGACTCAAAGAACGCGGCATAAACAATGGGAATAAAATAAGCCGCATTCAATAGCGTGCTTATGATAATAATAGCGGCCGCCAGTAACTGTTGAGAGGCAAAAGCCCCCGTCAATATATACCACTTGCTGATGAAACCGGCCGCCGGCGGTAGCCCAATCATGGACAGGGCACCCACGGCAAAAGCACCCATGGTCCATGGCATACGCCAACCGATACCTTTTAAGTGACTGATAGATGGAACCCGCGGCAAAAAATAAGGTAATTTTGCCAAAGGCATGGGCGGCAATGTGCAACGCAGCGCCTACCGCCGATAAAGGCGCTAATATGGCTGCCCCTAACACCACGTAAGATAATTGACTAATGGTGGAAAAAGCCAGACGGCGCTTTAAATTATCCTGTCTCAGGGCAATCACGGAAGCCATAATGACGGTAAACCCAGCGGCATAGAGTAACCACTCGGCGCTGGGTTCGTTAGCAAGCAGGTCCAATCCAAACACGTAGAC
>CAZGON010000046.1:0-614 GCA_964527085.1 uncultured Candidatus Competibacteraceae bacterium | reverse complement strand
ACAGGCATAATGGCGGCTTTGCCGATACCGTACATAAACAAAAACAATAAACCGCCTACCGCCCAACCATCCATATGACCGGTTAAGATACCGCCATCGGTAAAGTCCATCGTCCCGGTGGCATACCAAGTCCACAAAATAGCTAATAAAAAAAGGCCGATGGAGGTAGATAACAAAATACCCAGATAGAGTCTGCCCGCACGCATATCATCCGGCGTGCCGTGATGGGTGACCAGGGGATAGGTGGACAGACTTAACAGTTCGTAAAAAACAAACAGGGTAATGAGATTACCCGCCAACGCGACCCCCATGGTGCTTGCCAAAGCAATGGCAAAACACACATAAAACCGCGTCTGATGCGTCTCTTGGTTACCACGCATATAGCCGATGGAATAAAGGGAATTGATGGGCCAAAGCAAAGAGGCCACACAAGCAAACATCATCCCCAGTGGTTCCGCGGTAAAGCGCAGGGGGATCTCCGGCAAAATATAAATGAGATCAACGCTGGGGCGCTCTCCCGCAAGCACGGTGGGGAGCAAAGACAACACCATGAGCAACAATAAGAACGCTGTGCCTAAGGTCACTATTTCACGTAGATTAGGATAGGCGCCGCT
>CAZGON010000045.1:17452-22604 GCA_964527085.1 uncultured Candidatus Competibacteraceae bacterium | reverse complement strand
AAAAATGGCCAGCCCGGCAAGCCACTTGGTTTATCAATGGCCGCAAGGACGAAGGACTTCGACCCCAGCATATCGACCCTGGCGGCGATCCGGTAACCCGCCAATTCTTGCGTATCTACGAGACCTACCAAAACCATTGTGAGCGAGCGGGTTTAGTGGATTTTGGTGAGCTATTGCTACGGGTTCATGAAATGTGGCGCGACAATGAGCCACTGTTAAATCACTACCGAGAGCGTTTTAAACATGTTCTGGTGGATGAATTTCAGGACACCAACACCATTCAATATGCCTCACTGCGGCTCCTCACCGGTGGCCAGGGTGATATATTTATTGTCGGCGACGACGATCAATCCATCTATGGTTTTCGCGGCGCACGGGTGGAGAACATTCAGCGCTTTAGTGACGATTTTCCCGGCAGCGATACCATCCGCCTAGAACAAAACTACCGTTCCACAGGCACCATTCTTAAAGCCGCCAATACGCTGATTGCCTGCAATGCGGACCGCTTGGGTAAAAATCTCTGGACCCAAGATGCTGAAGGCGATCCTATCGCTGTCTATGAGGCTTATAACGAATACGATGAAGCCCGTTTTGTAATAGAACGCATCCGCCATTGGACCGAACACCAGGGCAAACGCAGTGAAGTGGCGATTTTATACCGCTCTAATGCCCAGTCCCGGGTTTTTGAGGAAATTTTGATTGGCGCGCAAATACCTTACCGTGTCTATGGGGGTTTGCGCTTTTTTGAACGCGCTGAGATCAAAGACGCCCTGGCTTATCTGCGCTTAGTGGCCAATCGCGATGACGACCCCTCCTTCGAGCGGGCGGTAAACACCCCAACCCGGGGCATCGGCGAGCGCAGTCTTGAGAGTGTTCGCAGTCTAGCCCGAGAATTAAATTTATCCCTATGGCGCGCCACGCAACGGGTGATTAGCGAAGGTCTTCTGTCTGGGCGGGCCTGTAATGCCCTCAATAGCTTTTTGATGCTGATCGATAAGCTGGACCGGGATACTGCAGAATTACCCCTGACGGTACGTTTAGATCATATCGTTGAACACAGCGGTCTGATGGCCATGTACCGCAAGGAGAAAGAAGGCAAAGGGGAGGCTCGGGTAGAAAATTTACAGGAACTCATCAATGCGGCTTCCCGTCCCACCTTGACCTCCATCACCACCGATGAAGGCGATGAAGCGTTAGATGAATTATCTGCGTTTTTGGCCCATGCGGCGTTAGAAGCTGGCGAAGGCCAGGCGCAAGCCTGGGAAGATTGTGTCCAACTGATGACGCTCCATGCTGCTAAAGGTTTGGAATTTCCGGTGGTGTTTTTGGTGGGGGTGGAAGAGGGTTTATTTCCTCACCAACAGTCCCTCCATGAACCGGGGCGTTTGGAAGAAGAACGCCGTTTGGCCTATGTAGGCATCACCCGTGCTCGGCGGCTGCTGCATATCAGTTACGCCGAGAAACGGCATATTCATGGCCGCGAAAACTATGCGCAGAAATCCCGTTTTGTGGGCGAGATTCCCGCCGAACTGATGCAAGACGTGCGCACCCGCACGTCCATTCGGCGTCCCCCCAGCGTTGGACTAGGGCAACGACAGGCGCCGACAGACCCAGATGCCCTCTCTCCCGGTCGCTCCGTGCGGCATCCCAAGTTTGGCGACGGGGTGGTGCAAACGGTGGAAGGTCAAGGCGCTCATACCCGAGTCCAGGTGCGGTTTTCGAGAGCAGGGTCTAAATGGCTGGTATTAGCCTATGCCAATCTTGAGCGACTATAAAATATAAGGGAAAAACCTGTGTCCGTAGAAAAAAACAAAGCCATTATCCGGCGCTGGATCGAAGAAGGTTGGAATCAAGGTAAGGCGGACCTGGCCGATGAGCTTTATGCCGCAGAGTTTAGCGCTTTGGATATCGACGAGCCTGATAAAAACCTCCGCGGTCCTGAGGATATTAAAGCGTATGTCAGGTACCTGCGGAGCGCCTTCCCCGATATTCACTTCACTATCGATCATCTTTTTGGCGAAGACGATAAAATTGTTGGCGCTTTTACCATTCGCGGCACCCATCGAGGCGATTTTGCAGGCGTTGCGCCGACGGGGAAAAAAGTGCTGTTTCAAGCGGTGGATATTTGGCGTTTGAGAGACGGTAAAATCGTTGAGCGTTGTATCGCCCGGATTGATCGGTTGGATTTAATGGAACAACTTGGGGCTATTGCCATAACGCCGGGAAAATCTGCTTAACTTTGAGAATGGCTCATCAAAAACCACCTCTTGCGCTACTGTGGGATATCGATGGCACCCTGCTGCGCGGCGCTAACGGGGCGGTCACCGCCTGGCGCTTGGCGACTCAGGCAGCTCTGGGTACAGTAGATCTCGATTGGCGAGGGTTAGACACCCGGGGCGCCACGGATCTCTATATCGCCACACAAATTTGTGCGGGCTGCGGAAAACCTGCTTCTGCTGCAGATCATCTCATGGCCCACTACATCAGGATACTACCCGATCAACTAGCGGCTGATCCAGGCGTGGCGCTTGATAATGTGGAAGCGTTATTGAACTATGTGGAGCACCATCCCCATTACGTCAATTTTCTTTTGACAGGAAATCTGCGTTTTGCGGCGCACTTGAAGCTTACCTTAACGGGTCTTGGACAATTTCTCTGGGAGGGTGCCTTTGGCGATAGTAGCTTAGAGCGGAATCAAATTGCCGACACCGCCAGACGGCTTGTCATCGAGCGATACGGTAACGCCACACCCATGCTGGTGATTGGCGACACACCTCGAGATGTAGCAGCAGCCCGCGCCATTGGCGCACGGGTTGCTGTGGTTGCCACCGGTTCCTACGGGTTAGAGGAACTCGCTGCCTATAAGCCAGACTTTCTGTTACCCTATTTACCTGCTCCGGATCGGTTTGGCGCCTTGGTCGAGAAACATTTTGACATAGGGTGACATTTAATATTGCGCAATGCTTGTTACGGCCTGATCCGGAAAAAAACCGCTTTTTATAGTATTTTTTAGCACGATTGGCAGTTTATTGAGGCTTGCCCATGATCGATTTTCCCAGCACCACTCATTCTGTGTTAAAGCTTCCCGATGGGTCAACCCTTGCCTACCATAGGCATTTGGGAACGCTACCGAGTATTATTTTTCTCGGCGGCTTTATGTCGGATATGACAGGCACAAAAGCGCTGGCCCTTGACGACTGGTGCCGTAAAGCAGGACACACGTTTGTGCGTTTCGACTACCAGGGGCATGGCGCCTCCAGTGGTCGGTTCGAAGAAGGGACTATCGGACGCTGGACGGAGGATGCCCTAGCGGTCATCGACCGGCTTACGGAAGGACCACAAATCCTGGTAGGGTCTTCCATGGGTGCTTGGATTATGTTGCTAGCCGCATTAGCTCGACCCGAGCGTGTCAAAGCTCTGTTAGGCGTAGCCTGCGCTGCCGATTTCACCAAAACCATGCTTTGGCAAGGTATGGATGAACTTACCCAAGCGCGTCTACAACGGCAAGGGATGGTTTACTTACCCGCCTGTTACGAAGATCAACCCGCTTATCCCATCACTCTAAGACTTATCGAGGAAGGCCATCAGCATCTTTTGTTAAACGCAGACACGTTACCCATCACCTGCCCAGTGCGTTTGCTCCACGGGATGCAGGATGCCGACGTGGCTTGGCGGACCAGCACGCAATTGGCTGAACGGTTGGAAAGCAATGATGTTCGTGTAGTGTTAGTTAAAGATGGCGAGCACACCATGTCCCGGGAAAGGGATTTAACCATGCTTACCAATTTGCTCAGCGAACTTATTTAGCACTAACGCTGTTAGATCAGAAACATAGATCGATTTAGCGACGACCAATTAGCTGCTGAACTAAAAACCATCTTGAAATCCTTTTAATTGCTTAGCCTCAAGTAAAAAGACACCCTCTCCACCCCGTTCAAAAGTAAGCCACGTAAAGGGGACGTCGGGAAAGGCTTCGGTCAATGCACACCAGGCGTTTCCTACCTCCATCACAAGCAGACCATCGGGGTTAAGATAATCGACCGCTTGATCCAAGATTTCTGTTACGATATCTAAGCCTTGCTCGCCACCGGCTAACGCTTGCATCGGTTCATGATTATATTCGGCAGGCGCCTGTCGTAACTCCTCCTGACTCACATAGGGAGGGTTACTAATAATAAAATCGTACCGCTTTCCCGCTAAGCCATTGAATAAATGAGATTGAATAACCTGCACCCGATCTTCTAAGTCATGCTCATTAATATTACGCCAGGCCACCTGTAGTGCATCTATGGAAACGTCTACCAGGTCCACACGAGCTTGGGGAAATGCGTAGGCACAGGCAATCCCTAGACACCCGCAACCGGCGCCAAGATCCAAAATGTGTTGTACCGCTTCAGGCGCCCCTAACCAAGGGGCGAACTGACGCTCGATCAGTTCAGCCATCGGGGAACGGGGGATCAATACCCGTTCATCCACGTAAAAGGGTAACCCCATAAACCAGGCCCGCTGCATCAGATAAGCAGCGGGTTTACGTTCTTGTACGCGGCGTTCCAGCAATTTCAAAACGATGTGGCGTTCATCTAAAGTGAGGACGCTTTGAAAAAACGCTTCGTGCAGATCAAGGGGCAAATGTAAACCATGCAGCACCAGAGCGGCGGCTTCATCGATGGTGTTGTCCATACCATGGCCACAATATACGCCCGCTTGGTTCATCTGGCTTGCCCCCCAGCGAATAAAATCACGGATAGTGGATAGATATTGGCTCGGGTCTTCAATGTTTCGCATAATGAATAAGTCTTTCAAAAAGGCTACAAAAGTTAAGTCATAGTGCTTATTAAAGAAAAAGCTCACTAGATTTAGTTCAAAAATTGTGATTTATTGACTACTAAATGCAATTAACGCCACACCAATCACCATCAGAGTGCCGGCCAACAGATGTACGCCTAGACGTCTCTCGGAAAATAGCACCGCACCGTAGACGATACCAAACAATAAACTGGTGCGTTTGACGGAAATCATATAGGCGACTTCCACCTGCGCGATGGCGGTAAAATGGGTCAACAGCATGGCGCCCATCATAAGCGCGACAAAAAAATGCTGGCGCGGCCGTCGCCATAATACGTGAACATTGCCACCCTTTTGCAGCGCAAAA
>CAZGON010000045.1:11390-17442 GCA_964527085.1 uncultured Candidatus Competibacteraceae bacterium | reverse complement strand
CGTGATCAAGCCTAGTAAAACATAATAAAAGGGGCCAAACAGCTTAGGCGACATATACTCTAGCGCCCCTTTCCCCAACACCGATGTAAGGCTATAAAGGACAGCGACCATCAGCATGAGCCGGGAACCTCGCTCTCGCATTATGGCGTAAAATGGCGCAAGCCAAGCACGCCAATCTTGCCCCCGACGAAGCTTTAGATTAAGCAAATAGGCGCCGATAACCACCAACAAAATACCGCCAAAACCATCCCAGGAAACCTGTTCACCCAACAATAAAAAACCCGTTAGGGTGGCAAAAGCCGGGGTAAAAGCGAGATACGGTAACGTCAAGGCCAAGGGACTTTCACGAATCGCCTGCATATAAAAAAACATGGCGAGTATTTCGATGGGAATCATTGCCCCCACCCAACCCCAAAACGCCCATGGAACCTGGGGAAAGGGCGCTATGAGCAGAAAAGGCGCTAGCACCAGACCGGTCCAAGCAAAGCGGATTAATACCAACTCCTGGGCGTTATAATCCGCTAGCCATTTTTTGGTGAACGCATCGGCTGAAGCCAAACTAAAGGCACAAAGTAAGGATAAAAATAACCAGTTCACTCGCGTTACCTATGTACGTCCGTAGCTGCACAATTGAGCGCTGTAACCCAAAAATTTAGCGTCCTTTAAACTGGGCGTTGCGGCGTTCTTTAAACGCTTGAATACCTTCTTTCACATCTTCGCTTTGCATAATGGGCATCAAATCGGGCAGTAACTGCGCTAACGCTGCTTTGGTTCCTTGAATCCGCGCCCGCCGCGCCGACGCTAAAGTTGCCTGCACACCCAAAGGCGCTTGGGCAGCGATGGTGGTGGCAATTTTTACGGCTTGTTCCAACTGTCCACCCTCTTCTGTCACTTCCTGCACCAACCCTAAGCGGAAAGCTTCCCCAGCGGATATTTCGTCGGCGGTCAGCAGATAACGCATAGCGTTGCCCCAGCCGATTTCTTGCATCATACGCACCGTCGCACCACCCACCGGATAGATACCCCGTTTAATTTCAATTTGACCTAAGCGAAGATCCGAGGCGGCAACCCGGATGTCGGTGGCCAGCAGCAGTTCAATACCGATGGTAAGACAGATGCCTTGAAGAGCCATCACCAGGGGTTTTTGTAATCGGTTATCTTCGTCAAGACCCAAGGGGTCGATGGCATTATCCGGCAAATCAGGAAAACGTCCCTCGCTAAACGGTTTTGCCCACTCTACCAAATCCAAACCCGCGGTAAAATGGGCGCCGTGGGCAAACAACACCCCACAGCGAAGTTCTGGATTGTGATGCAACTCACCATAGGCGGCACCCAGTTGGCGGTACATATCCAGATCAAAGGCATTGCGTTTATCCGGCCGGTTTAAGCCGATCATCAACACATGACCTTGCGTCTCGACACTGATTTTGTTGTCATTCATAAGCACTCTCCAAGGTTGACAGGGATTTTGCAGGCTACTGGTAACGTGACAAATTGCCTCAGAAACAATAGCACAGACTCTTTTCAATGCAGGGATTTTCCAACCTGCCGTAGCGAAAAGACGGGGTATTCACGTTTA
The DNA here is from genome assembly GCA_964527085.1 of uncultured Candidatus Competibacteraceae bacterium. Lineage (GTDB taxonomy): Bacteria > Pseudomonadota > Gammaproteobacteria > Competibacterales > Competibacteraceae > CAYRGG01. Next base: position 15,863 of record CAZGON010000045.1, on the reverse strand, counting down.
AGGCGAGATTATCTTGTGCAGCAAAGTTATAATTTAGCGTTTTGCGAATCATCATCAGACAAATGACAAAAACGTTATGCTGAAATACTGGGTCATCGCTATTCGTCCCAAAACCTTAAGCGTTGCTGTGGTGCCTGTGTTGGTGGGCAGCACTCTCGCTTGGCTCCATAGTAATCAACTGATCTGGTCAGTGATGACTGTGGCATTACTGGCTGCCCTGTGCATTCAGGCTGGCACCAACCTGCATAACGACGCCGCGGACTTCGAACGGGGCGCCGACCATAGCGACACCCGGCTTGGACCCGTGCGGGTGACGGCGGCCGGGTGGTTATCGGCAAACCAAGTGCGACGAGGCACGACGATTAGTTTTGCCATGGCGGCGTTGCTGGGCAGTTATTTAGTTTGGGTAGGAGGTTGGCCTATTCTGATAATAGGTTTACTTTCTATTGCTGCAGGGCTTGCTTACACAGGCGGACCACAGCCTGTTGCGTACACAGGTTTAGGCGAATTTTTTGTGCTGTTTTTTTTTGGTCTTGTGGCAGTAATGGGCAGTTACTATTTACAAACGGGAAGCTTAAGCTGGACTGCGGCAATCGCTGGCGTGGCGGTTGGGATGCCGGCTGCGGCGGTACTGGTGGTCAATAACTACCGGGACCTAGAAAACGACCGGGAAGTTGGCAAAAATACCCTGGCGGTGCGTTTGGGACGTCGGGCGAGCCAGATAGAATACGCCTTACTGATGCTGACCCCCTTTGCCCTGCTGCCGCTATTAGCGGGGACAGGATCGAGCAAGTTTGGTTGGATGGTACCGATCATTTTACTGCCTTGGGCCTTTTATTTGGTTATCCAGCTACGCCGTACTACGTCGGGTCAGGTGTGCAATCGATTGCTGGCGGCAACCGCACAATTTCAGCTTATTTTTGGGCTTTTATTATGTGTTGGGCTGCTGGGTTTACCGGTGGTTAGCCAATTGTTTTCTGAAGGGCAAAATTGTCAATGACCCATACTATGGTGAACCCGCAAATTATCCAGGTGCTAGATACCTATATAAAAACCGTACTAAATCACCACCAGGCTGCCCAGGCGGAGCTGATTTCCCAACAACAGCGTCGTTTTCTCACCGAATTTGGACCTGACCAATTAACCCAATGGAACGACCAAAACCTTTTGGAACGACTGCCTTACAATGGCAGCCATGCCGAACCCCTGGACTATTGGTTGGAAGCCCGCAGTGATGATCTTTTTGACACCAAATTATTCGGTGATTTAGGCGGCGGTGGCTCTATCGCTAAGTTTGGTCTCTGGCAGGACAAGCGCACAGGTCAATGGCGCGCCCGCTTCCCTAACGACCGAACCGCGCACACCATTGGCGAAGATCAAGCCATACAAATTGCTCACGGACGGCGCACAGAAATGGTGGCTGCCTGTAACGTATTGGAGCAGCTTAAAAACAGTTCCATCCAGGAACTCGATCCAGAAGCAGTCCAAGGTCTGTTGGTAAGGGCTGCGCCCCAGACCCATGCAACCCCCTGGTTGCACAAGTATTTGCATCTAGTTTTCCCCGAATGGGTGACCTGGTACGCCACCCTACCCCGCCTGCAAGCGGCTCTGTACCGTTTGGGTATTTCAGCTCAGGGGACAGAAATCTATGCCTTGGATATAACCCTGTTACGCTGGCTCGATAAATTACCGATGCTAAGCCCCTATCCGGTTGCGCTGCGCTATCGGCTGTTGCCAGACTTGCCACCCCGAGACCATTGGTGTGTCAGTGTGGCGGGTTCTGGCGAAGTCCACGATACCCTCATTGCCAACGGCTGTATCGCATTAGGGCCTATGCCGGTGGGAAACCTGGCCGGTCTTTTCAGCTTGCACAAAAAAACCGAAATTCGCCAAGGTCTCAAGGTTGTTTTTCAAGAGGCAGGCATCGTACCCAATGCAAAACAACTCAATGATCTACTCCATCTGGGTCATTCTTTACAGCCCACGAGTCTGATTGCTCTACTGAGTGATTCCCTCACCGTCACTGCCATCGGTGAAGTGCAAAGCGGCTATACCTATGCCTTCAATCATGAACAGCCTCATCGCGTGCAAGTGCGCTGGCTGTGTGAACAACCCTTTCGACTCTCTCAGCCTGTTAATTTTGCCAGCAGCAACTTTGTTCGGCTGGCGTCCCAAGACAGCCGGGTAACCGAGCTGGAAGCGGCGCAACTGGTGGATAGTCTGCGCCACCCCGCCAGGTCTTTGCGGCCTCATAAAATGTCCGCATTAGCCCTTGACCTTGCACCACCCGAGCCGCTTATTGAGCAATTGCTAGCCCTGTTAGCGCGTAAAAAACAAATTATCTTGTATGGTCCACCAGGCACCAGCAAGACTTATTCTGCCGAGCAGACCGCTTGGGAACTGATTGCCAGGGGGAATTTTGGCTGCCTCCCCGAGCAACTCTCGACAACTCAACGGGAGCGGGTTTTAGGTCGACAGGGAAATGATCCTTTTATCGCCTTTTGTACGTTTCATCCCATGTACGGGTATGAAGACTTTATCGAAGGTTATCGTCCCAGCGCAAATGGTTTTGAACTGATACCCGGTATTATGCGGCGTATGGCGAACGCTGCGGAAAAACAATCAGACAAACACTTTGTGCTCATTATCGACGAGATTAATCGGGGCAATATTGCGCAGATTTTTGGAGAACTGATGACCCTCTTAGAACCCGCCAGACGCGGTATCACTCACACACTACTACCCCTTTCCCGGGTAAGCTTTACAGTCCCGTCTAATCTTTATCTTATCGCCACTATGAATACTGCGGATCGCTCTATTTCATTGTTGGATACCGCTTTGCGCCGCCGTTTTGGTTTTAAAGAGTTATTGCCCAATCCTGATCTGCTGCGTGATAGCTGGATTGGCGAGATTTCTTTGGCCACCTGGTTACGCGCCCTAAACCGTCGGCTTGTCGAACAACTGAGTCGCGACGGACGTCATCTGCAGGTAGGCCATGCGTATTTTATGGCGGACGGTAAACCATTGCAGAAGCTGACCGACATCGCGGCCGTTGTGCGGGATGAAATTTGGCCTCTATTGCAAGAATATTGTTACGACGATACATCTGCCTTGGCCGCTATCTTGGCCGCTGAAGAAGGCGGGATTTATGCTGTTCATAGCACTAATCTACGCCATGAACTGTTTGAAAAGGCTAACAAAAAAGCCCTTTGTGACGCCCTCAACGCCCTTGTGACAACCATCGATAGAGCCGCTGAAGTCAACTGCCATGAAATCGCTCCCAAAGAGCAAGAAACCATATGACCTCCATGCAATTGGGACTTACGAAGCTCGTTCCAGAGGACGCCGTAAATACGTCCTTGTCTTGTAGGCTTGACGACGGCCTTCCGGGCCGTCGACACCTCTTTTCACGAGCTACGCAAGTCCTTCCTGCGTAAGTCCTAAGTCGTCGTCATGAACCACCCTTTACCTACCCTAACCCTCAGTGAATGGTCATCGGTCACGCCCGATGACACGAATGTATTACGACGCTGCACCTTAAGTCAGACGGATTGTTCGCTATTGGCTAGACTTCAGCAAAACACCAGTCTGCGCGTTGAAGAACTATCTCAAGGACTCCGAGTAACGGTCGGACCCCATGTGGGCACGGTCACATTAAGCCAACTCCGCCTAATCATCACCCCCAAACTACGGTTGGACACGCTGCTGGCCATGGTAGCCTCTGCCTTTGAGTTATCCGATGGTTTTTTGACACCTGGCCAGTCCAGCGATCTTAATGCTGAGTACGGCCTCGTAGATCTGCTGGGTTTTGCATTGCTGAAAGCCGTACAACGGCTGAGTCGTCATGGACTAATTCGCCACTATCAGGAATACTGCGAGGAGCTAAGCTCGCCGCGGGGCCGTATTCTGATGAATACCCGTACCCCGCACCGCGCTACCCTCAACTGTCGTTTTCACAGACTGGCGTCGGATCATGTGCTGAATCAGACGCTAGCTGCTGGTTTGCGTCTAGCTATGACATTGGTACAACAAGCTAAGTTAAGACGAGACTTAACGCGGGCTGCTCATGATATAGCGCCGAACAACATTTTTATCCCATTAACTAAAACCAATTTGGCTACGGCTTGCAACGCCCTTGATCGACGCTCTAGCCATTATCGACCAGCGCTTTCCCTCATCGCAGCCCTGTTTCAGGGCAGTCACCTCAACCCCCAAGGCACGGGCAAGATGCCCATCACCGCTTTTCTGCTGGACATGAACCGTCTGTTCGAAGATTTTGTCACCCGCCACTTACAAGCCCAGGCGCCTCCCCATATAGAGGTAAAAAGACAAGATGTGCGGCACGGTGTGTTTACTTATTTAGACAATCCCAACGGCTGGAAACACCCTACCCTGCGTCCCGATCTAGTTTTTCTTCATCGCGGTAAACCGGTTGCCATTGGCGACGCCAAATACCGGGATCATCAACAAAAA
>CAZGON010000045.1:2483-11380 GCA_964527085.1 uncultured Candidatus Competibacteraceae bacterium | reverse complement strand
ACAAAAACCCCCTAGCACCGAAGAACTTTATCAGCTGGTGAGCTATGGTTTGGCCTACCCATTACCAGAACCCCGTGACGTATTCCTGTTTTATCCGTTGCCATCGGGCCATATCTCTCAGGTAGCACGGCTTCGTTTTGCGCCTCATGAAAAGTCCAACCCGGTACATATTCAATTGGTCAGCGTTCCTATCGATAGTATTGTCTCGGGAGAATCTTGGTGGCCGATGCATGATTCACCTACTGTTGAGCGCTGATGATAGAAAAATTATTAAATCCTAGAGGCGCTTCATATGCTCGACACATCTTCCAACGTTATATCCAGAAATGCTTCAGCTTGGGTACGAGTAACACTGGGAAATCCTTCAAGAAAGCGATCAAGTAAATCGCCCGCTTTCAGATAATCAATGAGAATTTCAACGGGTACCCGCGTGCCTGCGAAAACCACGGCACCGCTGACTACATCTGGGTTTCGAGAAACAATTTGCTCTAGCTTCATGCAATTTTCCTCGGTTCTTAAAAGCACAATTCTGATTTTAGCAGTACTCGGCAAGTCTAGTCTGGTGGGCTAACAAGCTAAAAATTAGGATTTTTAGGAAGAAATTTTGAGTTATACCAATTCAATAAAAGTTTGCATATTGAACAGCATTCACGATAAAGTCTTTGCAAGGCATTTAAAGTAGCGATGCTCATGATGCCGATCAAAAGCACTTCGATAAGCAATTTTATATACCACGGCGGTGGCGTAATCTCGCCGTGGTGATAGAGCGAGTGGATGGCGTTGATGAGCACCAAATTACCGGGCATACGATCCAGCGGCGTAAAGTGAAGGTCGCGGCTATCCGCAAAGCTAGCGCCAATCATTACCACGCGTCCCGCTAACCATTCTGTGGACAAAGGTTTGTCACTCTCGGTAATCGTCAAGGCGCTGCGGCGAGTCAATATCGGTGTTTGATCGCCATCTTTCGCTGTTATGATCGGATAGCGCTCGCCTCGCTTTATGTGCCAGGGCAATAGGTACATAATGCGTTGCGCCACGGCGCTGGGGTGGGTGCTCAGGGTCATACCAGCAAGATTAAAAGGCAGCGCCACCCCGTAGCGCATAGTCAATAAGGTAGGACTTACGCAGCTCGTTCCAGAGGACGCCATAAATACGTCCATGTAGGCTTGACGGCGGCCTTCCGGGCCGCCAACACCTCCTCCACGAGCTACGCAAGTCCTTTGTGCGTAAGTCCTATAAGGGTTACTAGCCGGTCGCGGGGGATATGAAAAGGTTCACCCCAAGCCTGATAGCTCTGCTCGTCGATGTCGAGTATCACGAAAGGCACAGCCGGCTCATCAACGGCGGTACCTCCTTGAATAGCCATAATCCAATCGATGCCCGCGTCTTCGATCTCCCGCAACCAGCGGGTGTCATGGAACAGAATTAACAACACCGCAATCCCCAGCCCCACCACCAGATTACCCATAAAGTGTCGTAAAAATGGGCTGCGATGGTTCCACCAGTAAAGAAAGTCCGCTACAAATGGAAGCCGCTGGAGCCGCTCGCCAACCCCTGTGGGTCGCAACCGGGTTGGCCATATCCGTGCTAATAGCTCAACAAGTTTGTCCAGAAACAGCACCGCTGCGATCCATTTGAGGATTCTTTTTATTTGCATGATCAATTCCCTTACTGTTCAGGTGCGCGTTGCGATTTCATCATGACGGGGGTGACAATAAAAGCCGATTTCTGAACCCAGCATTGTTAACCTTGCCCTTGGTGGATACTTTACCAGCGTAGGTCATTTGGCCTCTATTAAAATAATAGGCACTGTGCAGAATTTTCCTCCCCTTACCACCAACCGAGCATTTTAAGCTTTACACCCATCATTTTTGAAGGCAGAGTTTAAAAATGATGGATAAAACGAGATTTCTTGAAGATAAAATCAATCGCTTGCTCACCCTATTCCCGGTGGTTGCCATCGTCGGCCCGCGTCAATGTGGCAAATCGACGCTGGTGAAAAAGCTGCGTCCGAACTGGCGCTACTACGACCTAGAGCGACTCGATGACTACCGGCTGATCAACAGCGATCCACAGGGCTTTTTTGGCCGACGGCCGCGGGACACTATCATCGATGAAGCACAACAATATCCCGAGCTGTTTAAAGTATTGCGAGGCGTCATCGATGAAGATCGCAAAACAACAGGACGCTATCTGCTCACCGGTTCCAGTTCCCCGGAAATCGTCAAAGGGTTAACGGAGAGTCTGGCTGGGCGTATTGCCACCGTTGAACTGTCCCCTTTTAAAGCCGCCGAATTTTACGAGTGTGGGTTGCCGTCGGTTTACGGAGTGTTAACGCAGCCGAATCCCGATGTTGACGCACTGTTAAAACTACAACCCCTACTTGACGTTCAGCAGGTCTATAGCCATTGGTTGTACGGTGGTTACCCTGAACCCAGAATCAAGGGCGAAGCAACGTCGGAGTTTTATGGTCTCTGGATGGATCAATACTTCGCCGATTACATCCAGCGGGATATCCAACGCCTGTTTCCACGCATCAATGTACACAACTTCCGGTTATTTATTCAGTCCCTCTCCTATTATTCTGGGAATATTCTTAATCATTCGAAAATTGCTCAAGCTCTGGATATTAGCTCTGTGACAGCAAAAGAGTATCTGGAGATATTTCACAATACCTTCCTTTGGCGAAACATCAGAAGCTTTGAAAAAAACAGCCTAAAGAAAGTGCAAAAGATGCCAAAAGGTTATTTTAGAGATACAGGCATACACCATCGTCTCCTAAAAATCGACACCGTGGACAATCTGCTGCTGCACCCGGCCGCTGGCGCCTCCTTCGAGGCTTATGTAATCGAGGAAATAATCCGCGGATTTCATTGCACGATGGCTTCTGGTATCGATTTTTACTATTACCGCACCCGCGACCGCTCTGAAATCGATCTGGTTATTGACGCCCCCTTCGGGCTGATTCCCATTGAAATCAAGCTAGGACACAAAGTCAACCTGCGTATGCTCACAGCACTACGCAACTTTATGCACGATACCCAAGCTGGGCTAGGCATTCTGGTCAATAATGCAGACAAAATTGAACCACTAACCGACACCATTATTCAGATACCGGCGCGTTATTTATAAAGCGATAGTAATTACTCACCCTTGCGTCATTCTCGCCATGGACTGGCGAGAATCCAGTGCCATGGACGGCAAGCACCGGTAGACAACCGCCTGTCACCCTCTCTAGAGCGTTTTCGCTTTAATTGTACACAAGGCAGCCGAGGAGAGGCGCGCGGAATGTACATACAGTACCTGAGCACGCCGATACCGAAGGCTAACGATGTGTACAGTTGAATGGGAAATGCTCTAGCAACTGGATTCCAGCAATCCCTGTCGGAATGACAAGTGAGCAGTTACAAGGCGGGTTGGTAGCGGCCTATTAGAGTCAAGGGCATACAATTTTGGAGCCAGCGGTGGGTATTGCGTTGGCCGTTGTAGTGTTCAATTTATTAGTTGGTGATGGTATAGGCGTGTTACTAGGGTGGATAATGCCGTTCCTGTTGGGCCTGGGCGGGGCCTGGGCGGGGCCTGGGTCGGGGAGTGGCTGCAAGCGCGAAAGCGGCTCGCTTAAAAGACCAAATTAGGCCGCGGGCGTAACCTTTTGCTAGTTACCGGCGTACTCATCAGAGGAATGCAAAGTACTTTAGCAACTCTGGATATCATTCAATTGATAGGGAAATGCTGTAGTTATTTCTTCCCCTTTTGGTGCTTTTGCTCTTTTGGGGGCATTTTGTTAGTGTTAAGGTAAGTTTACTTCCTGTGATGCCGAAACTTGACAAAGCACTGATGACTACTAACAAAGAAAAATTAGTGAACGCTGTTGATCGCCTGCAGCACGCTTCGCCAGAGCAAGTTGAAATCACCGACCTTCCTGATGGTGGTGTGCTGGTTCATGTGCATGCCGTCTCCCCAGCATCTAAGCCGACCGAAAACAAAAAAGGGAAGTGGGCGAAAGTAGCGGAAGAATTAGCCAACGAGAATTTACTTGGTGACGGATTTGGCGATGAATTGAGAAAGAATGCCCGTCGGTTTCGGGAAAACTTTGTTCTTAAAAGTCCGTTTGATACCACGGGATGAAGTATCTGTTGGACACTAATATTTTATCGTATCTGGAAGAGCAAGCCTCGCCTTTTCATGCCAGCACCAAATCGGCGCTTGCGCGACTTTCTGATGATGATGAGCTTTGCATTCCAATCATAATTCTTTATGAACTCCGCTATAGTATTTCTGCTGCCCCACCAGAAAAAACTTAACGTTTAGAACGTCTGATTGCATCTTATCTTCAGCGGTTTCCCATTCAACATCTTAACGAAAAAGGAGCTGAGATTTTTGGTGAGATCAAAGCGGGGTATCGTAAGAATCATCCAGGAATTAATCAAAAGGCATCAGATCAGCATAACATCGACTTTATAATTGCTAGTTCCGCCATTGCGGAAAATGCCATTTTAGTAAGCAACGATAAGATTTTCCTTGCGATCAAGAATATTGAACCGCAACTCAAACTAGAAAACTGGGCAGAATAGCGATTCTTTTAATACGCCCCTGACGTGTGTGATTCACCTACATAAGGTGGCTGGGGTCAAAGAAACCATTGAGGCCGTACCATCCATACCTCTTTGGTAAGCTGCACAAACCCTCGTTGAGCGGAAGTCTTATCGGCAAACGACGCTTGTTCTACCGGGCGCATGAAACGTTCCGCAGTTTTTTCCCGAAACATACACGGTTGCTTTGCCCGTTGATGCGTGCTCGATGGTGACTTCTCCGTGTTTGTTGGTGTATCCGGGTTGGGTCATTCCAGCGGAGAAGCCCAAAACAACTTTGCTGCTAGAAGACGGGCTGCCATCGGAATGGCTCACAAAAATAGTACTGGCAGGCATGAGGTAGGTCTCCTTATATATATGAAAAACTCACAACCAATTGCCCATCAAAATAAACGGCGCCCAAAAATAGGGATGGGCATAGGGGGCATCGGGATCGGTCTTAGAGGTCACTGGCACCTCCCCGGTTTCGCCATGAATAAACCACAACTGTGCTTGGCGTAGCGCCTTGGCTTTGGTTAAGGTGTTGTTTTGGCTGCGCAGATGGCAGTTTGCAGATTTTTCCTTTTTTTTATTTTTTTCCTGCCGTTGATCTGACTCAACAAACTCGGCCTAGCGCTGTTTAAAGTCTGCCATTGCTGCCTGGTGATGGGTATGGCAGATTTAGGCCAGTTTTCCCCTTGGCACCACCGAGAGCACCCGTTTTGTATTTACTCCCAGCGGTCAACTGCTCATAACAGTATGCGATTATACTCACCGTTAGCCGTTGCCAATAAGGTCAGATATACTTTCATTCATTGATACTGACTATTTAGATTAATTACCGAATATTAAGCATGCGTAAGGTCTTTGTATTATCAAACAGTCGCTCCGGAACCGCTTATCTCAGCCATTTCGTTGCTGCCAACGCCGTCTGTACTGCCCGTCACGAACCTTTTTTTGATTTCGGCAACCCGACTTTATCGGGGCCAACGATCTACCATAACAACGCCGGTCAGGATGCGCTTGTAAAGCGCCAGTTAGCTAAAAAAAAACGTTGGATTGAACGGTACGTTAAAGACGGTTACTTTGAGGCCAACCATGGTCTACTCAAGGGGGGTGACCAGTTGCTTGCTCAGGTTTTTCCCGAAGCGTGGTATGTGCATGCCGTCCGCGAGCCTTTGAAAACCGTAAAAAGCATGTTCAACCGAGAGCATTTTATCCACCGACTTCACCTGCCGGGACGCTATTACCGAGGTGAGGACGGACAGCGTTACTTCCGCTGGGCGCTGAGTGGCCATGAAGCTATCTTTGGTGATGTGGATCTTTATCCCTTAAGCCTGTTTCAGCGTTATGTGCTGGAGTGGATTGAAATCGAAAACCGAGCGATGCGCTTGTTAACCACCCAAAATACCTGGGAGCGGTGTTTTTTTCTCGACGTGCCGAACGATCTTGCAGACGCTGAGAAACTGTTGGCCATGATCGATTATGTGGGTTTAAAGCGTTCTATGAGCCCGCTGCGCACGACGCTTCGGACCAACAGCACACCGGGGCGATCAACGGTTATCACGCCGGATGATCGGCGTGAGTTTCGCGAGGTGGTGGAGGCGTTACCGGCCCAGTATCTGGCGATCTTTCAACATCCGCCTTATAGTGCCTTGCCCTGGTGTTCACTATTGCACAAACCATAGTTAGGCAAATTAAACCAACTACCATGCTTAACCCAGCCTAACCCAAGGTCATGGGCAATTTCACCATGCCTTTGGCCCGTTTCGATGTGGTTTGAAAGCGCTATATTCACTGGTTTAGTTTTGTTTCAATGTGTCAGTTTCAAACCGATTGTTGTATTTTTTGGTATTAATTTTACATTTGTTAGACAAACTCTCGTTTAAGTCGCTTTTAAGCTGCTGATTTTTATAAAGTCCATTTTTATATGCAAATAATTGATTTATTGGCATAATATCTGCTAAAAAGTCAGCATTAACGCCTAATACCGGTTCGGTTAACGACCATATACCATCTGTCGTCCTAGGGATTGAAATGATTCTTATTAAGGAAATAACGTGTCATATTGGCAACTGATCAGCAACATCGGATCCATCGTCGTAATTATAGGCTTAGTTGGTTATTTCTTTATTTACTTGCGCAACAAACACCAACTCAAAGCGACGGAAGCCCAGCGCGCAAAAGCCCAGCGCGCTGCCCGGTTAAGAGCAGCTACCGAACGAGCAGCTCGCGAGAAAGCCATTCAAGACGGTGTTGCAGCCATGGAAGCGAAAGCCCACCAAGTGTCTGCTCGCCGGGTTGCCGCCGAACGCGCCGCCGCCGAACGCGCCGCCGCCGAACGCGCCACCGCCGAGGCCGCCATTGCTGACTGGATCAACGCAGAAGAAGCCGAAGCAAGATCTGCGGCAAGTCAACAAGCCCAAGAAGAAAGCGCCCAAACAGCCTTGACCGAGGCTAAAAAGCGGGCGGCTGAAGAAGCAATTGCTGAATGGACGGCGAAAATGCAGACCGAGGTGGAAAACCAAGGTGGTCAATGGTCTCCCAAAGCACTCGCCGAGTCGAGTAAAAAAACCCGTAAGATTGACGCCATTAAAGAGCAAGTCTTTGCCATGGTTCAACATTTGGAAAAGGAAGCCGACGAGCTAGCATTCATCACCAATGAGATCAAGACACAGGTGGAATTTTTGCCCATAGACGTCAATCACACCATTGAAAAATGGAAAAAAGGGCACGTCCATCGGGGAGATTCTCTGGAAGATTTAAAGCTCAAATTTCGTTTTAATGCTTACTCCATACAGGACGGCTGGGATATACTTCATTCTTATCGGGATTGGATTCTGCAACAGCATGACAAACTACGGGTTTTTATACGTCTATTAGGCACAGAAATAGATAAGGTTGAAAACATCGACTCAGCCATTAGCAAAACTGAAAAAGCAGAATGGGCTAAATACCTCGATATGGATATGGATATTATATTTACTCTCAAACAGATGCGAGAAATCCTCACCATGACAGATAACTTAGAACCTCTACTCACTGCCTTGGAAACAGCTTGTAAGAGACGTTCGGAACAAATTATAACGCCGTCTTGGGATCACAAGGGAACTCTGTAAACCGGACTGGTAAAAAATTTATCTTTAACGAATTAACGAATTAATTACGCTTGTACGGTTAATAGCCTATGGCAGACATTATCGATGGCCGACAGGTTGCTGCCGATCTTTGCAAGCATATCGCTGAACAGGTCAAGCAGTTGCATAAAGATTATGGCGTAACCCCGGGTTTAGCAGTTATTTTAGTGGGTGATGATCCGGCTAGCCAAGTCTATGTGCGCAACAAGGGACGCCAAGCTAAAGCCGTCGGTATCGCTTCGTTTGAGTATCCACTCCCGAAAAACACTTCGCTTGCCACCCTGCTAAACCTCATTAGTACGCTCAACGAAGATCCCCGCATACACGGTATCCTTGTACAACTGCCTTTGCCCCACTCTATAGAGGCGGATCGGGTCATCGATGCCATTGATACCGCTAAGGATGTAGACGGTTTTAAAGCGGTGAATTTAGGCCGATTGCTCAGTGGTGGCGAAGGCACTATCCCGTGTACACCGTTAGGCTGTCTGCTTTTGCTAAAACGCTATCTGAATAACTTGCAGGGGCTACATGCCGTTGTGCTGGGCCGTTCTAATATTGTGGGCAAACCCATGGCGGCTTTGCTATTACGGGAAGATTGCACGGTTACCATCGCCCATTCGCAGACGCAAAATCTGGCTGAAGAATGCGCCCGAGCCGATATTCTAGTGGTTGCGGTGGGCCGCCCTCAGTTTGTCAAAGCCCATTGGCTCAAACCCGGGGCCATAGTCATCGATGTGGGTATCAACCGTATTGAGACAGCCCTGGATAAAACCCGCTTGGTGGGGGATGTGGACTTTGCAGAAGCCTTACCTATTGTTAAAGCCATTACTCCAGTACCGGGTGGTGTCGGACCCATGACGATTGCCTGTTTATTGTTTAATACTTTGACAGCCGCCTGTCGGCAGGTGGGAATCCCCGTTGTTCAACCCTAGGATTTTTGAAAATAGCAGTTTAAAAAAAATTTAAGATTAATGATTGCTATTGATGAAGGGTTTGTTCTCTAATTGCCACAGGCAACCGACTGTTGAAAGATTTCGCAAACGCAACAGCCGTATCATATTATCGACAAGTACCTAAATTCCTACAATTTTCTACTACTTCTATGGTAGTTTAGTGGCGACCAAATTTACTAATGTCGTAGACGGAGTGACCGGGATAAATGATTCATAATAATAGCTCTATTTATAGC
>CAZGON010000045.1:0-2379 GCA_964527085.1 uncultured Candidatus Competibacteraceae bacterium | reverse complement strand
CCCTCAAGGCAATGTCTCATCCTATACGCTTAAAAATCTTGTGTGTGTTAGGCAATCAAGAAATTAGCGTGCAAGATATCGTTGACCTGGTGGGTACGTCGCAAAGCAATATTTCTCAACACTTGGCGATTTTACGAGATAAAGGGATTCTCGCTTTCCGTAAAGACGCTAATCGGGTTTATTATCGCGTGGAGGATGCCCGCACATTACGACTTATCGAAATGATGCGAGATGTATTCTGTTCCCATACCGTCTGACAGTATCTAAAGGTTAAATATTTATGGGGGAGTTTGTCGAGTTTGCTGGGGAAACTTGGTACTTATTTTTAGCGGCGTTCATTATATTAGGGTGGCTTATCGGCACCGAGGTGCTTCACAGAATACGAGGAATCAAAACCGTAACACCTGCGCAAGCATTACAACTCATCAATCATGAGGATGCCATTGTGTTGGATGTGCGAGATAGTGGAGATTATAAAGGCGGGCATATTTTATCTGCTCGGCATATTCCCATGAATGCTCTTATTAACCGTTTAAATGAACTTACCAAATTCCGAGATAAACCTATTATTGTCTATGATCGACCCGGCGCCAACGCCGCTAGCGCGTGCGCTTTGCTAAAAAAAAATGGCTTAGAAAAAATACATTATCTGAGCGGCGGACTACCGGCTTGGCAAAACGCCAATCTACCCATTAGTAAAAAATAGACGTAAAAACATAGTTTAAAGGTATTTATTTCTTATGAATGAAAAGAATACGTCGCAACAGTTGGAAGTGCTTAAAATTTATGTGAGAGACGCCTCCCTTGAGGTGCCCAACGCGCCAAACATTTTTAACGAACAACGCCAACCTGAGATTAACATTCACATCGCCAACCGGTCTACACAGGTAGCGGATAGCATCTACGAGGTGGTGCTTACCTTAACGGTAACTGCAAAAATAGAAGAGACCACAGCCTACTTGGTGGAATTTCATCAAGCTGGGGTGTTTTCTCTGCAAAATTTTACTGAGGAACAAATGGGACCCACGTTAGGCGTTATTTGCCCTGGCGCCTTGTTTCCCTTTGCCCGGGAAGCGTTGGCGTCTCTGATTAGCAAAGGTGGATTTCCGCCCCTGCTGTTGAATCCTGTCAACTTCGATGCCCTTTATCGGCAGCGCCAAAACCAACCGACGCAACCCTCTGAATCCACCCATTAACCTCACCGTAATGAGTAGACGCACAATCGCTGTACTGGGTGCAGGTTCTTGGGGTACAGCGTTGGCGCTAGTACTTGCACGCAATGGTCACGCAACTCGTCTATGGGGTCACGACCCGCAACACATATATCAACTTAAACAAGAAAGTGAAAACCGGCGTTATTTACCCGGTATTGATTTTCCATCACAGCTGATTCCCTCCGCAGATTTGCCGTCAGCGGTTCAAAATGTCGAAACAATACTGGTGGTGGTGCCGAGTTACGCCTACGCTGAAACGCTAATAAAATTGAAACCCCATTTGCCCAATAATATGGGTGTTGCCTGGGCTACAAAAGGACTGGAACAGGGCAGTGGCCGGTTTCTCCATGAGGTAACACAGGATATCCTGGGCAATGCTCGGCCTATTGCCATCGTATCAGGACCTAGCTTTGCCCAAGAAGTCGCCCTAGGACTACCGACCGCCATCACAGTGGCTTCTGAAGATAATCATTATGCTCGTCAGCTGGTTAGCTTACTTCATGGCGCTTCGCTACGCGCATATACCAGCGCCGATGTGGTCGGTGTCGAATTGGGGGGGGCCGTGAAGAATGTGCTTGCTATCGCCACTGGTGTCGCTGACGGTCTTGGCTTTGGCGCTAATGCCAGAGCTGCTATTATCACCCGCGGACTTGCTGAGATGGAGCGCCTTGGAAAAGCTGTCGGTGGTCGTCAAGAGACCTTTATGGGACTAGCGGGTATTGGCGATCTAGTACTGACCTGTACAGACAATCAGTCCCGCAACCGCCGTTTTGGACTTGCCATTGGCCATGGTCAAACCGCTGCTCAAGCTCAAGCAGATATTGATCAGGTTATCGAAGGGGCTGAGACGGTTCACGAAATCTCGCGTTTAGCTGCTAAACACCGGGTTGAAATGCCTATTACTGAACAGGTCAATAGGGTTTTGCACGAGCACCGAGACCCTCGGCAAGCGGTTGAAAGCCTTTTGGCAAGGGACCCCAAACCAGAAACCTTTTAAAGGGTCCTACATGAGCACCAAGATCCTCGACAGGCAGTTAAAAATCTACTAGCGAAGGACCCCAAACCAGAAACGTTCTAAAAAGGCAACGCTACATCCTGCAATAAATAAAATAACTAAACAACCCTCAGCTATAAGCTGAGGGGTTATAACGTGGAGTCGATTTGA
>CAZGON010000044.1:6174-22757 GCA_964527085.1 uncultured Candidatus Competibacteraceae bacterium | reverse complement strand
TCCTGATTTGCCCATACCGATAACGACAATACGACCTTCGCAGGCTAGCATATAGCGACATGCTTGGGTGAAGTTGTGGTCAATGCGATCAACCAAACTCGCTACTGCGCGGGCTTCGATGGCAAGGACGTGGCGGCCTAATTGACTGAGTTGTGTATCATTCATGAGTTTTTGTCGTATCTATGATTAATTTGTTGGTAGCAATGATACGTTTTTTCTGGAAAATGCCAACTGACATTCGGTTTTTCTGGGTTTTTTTCTGGTCTGTTTCTGGATCCCTTTGCAAAGGGCGCTTCTCTAAGGGGCCATGGCTGAACTTCATGGCTAGCGCAATGATAGCTAACGGCTGGTCTTTGATGGGCTGGCTAAGCTTAGGGGGCTTAGTGCTGGTTTGGATGCCTGCAATGGCAGTTTTACCGGGCGAATTAAATTTTGCAAGCCAGTTGGAGACGTTATCAGGCCCTGGTTGGCGGGCCGAGGCGGTGGTGTTTCGTATAACCCGCAAGGCTGGCCACGCGGGTACACTAACCCTATCTGCCCGCCGCTTGACGGTGTCAGCCTTTGCTACCCCTTTGGAAAATGTACATCTACACTGCAGTTCGCTTATAGTGAGTCGCGAGGAAATGAGCTGCCCGCAGGCTGCGCTGCGTATCGCAAAACTAGAAGGGAATTCTGTCGAAGGGCAACTCCGTTTCACCCATCGACCAAACGACAAAAAAACACAGCTGGTGGTTGTGGACCTATCCTTGGCGGGCGGGCGTGTCAATTTAACGGCACAGCTCGACCGTGAAGCGTGGCAAGCGCAATTGAAGGCGAGCCGTTTAAACATGGCATTACTGGACAGTTGGTTTACTGCAGTGCCTGGTTTAGCGCTGGCCAAGGGTCAAAATCGTGGTCTAGTCAATATTACCGGAGCAGTTTCGGGCAGCGGTGAAAACCTTCAGACAGGACACTTGCAAATACAGAGCGCTAAATTGAGTGCCGCAACCTCCAGCGGGCGCTATGCCATAGAAGATGTTGCCTTTCGCTTTAACGGTCAATGGCAAACTTCGGGCCATTTCAGTGGCGAACTTCGTGTATCCGGTGGACAGGTTTATGGTGAGCCTGTTTTTTTGCAGATAAAGCCGCCTCAAACACCCCTGATTGTGCGGGCAGCGGGTCAGTATAAAGAGTCCTTGCTGATTCTGGATAGTGCGTTTTTTAGCCATCCTGGCGTCGTCCAGGCGCAAGCCAAGGCCCGCCTGAAGTTGGGTGAAGAAAAACCGCTGCAACAGGCTCACCTAACCATAAATGAAGCGGTTTTCCCAGCCATTTACACCACCTACCTGCAGCCTTTTAGCGCGGATGGGGCGTTAGGACAATTGCAAACCCAAGGTCGCGTCCAAGGCCATGTTGTTGTGTCTAACAAGGGACTTCAGGCAGTGCGCTTAAAGATCACTGAAGTTTATCTAGAAGACGCGCTAAATCGTTTTGGATTAAAAGGCTTAAACGGCAACTTAGTGTGGCATCCTGACCTTAAACCACAGCGTTCCCAGCTGCATTGGGATGAGGCCAATATTTATCAGCTTAGAATGGATGCTGGAAAACTGCTTTTTGTATCAGAGCAAGGCGTGTTACGTTTGCGAGAAGAGTCGCGCATTCCTGTTTTAGACGGCGCTTTAATGATTGCTCAAATGGAGGCTAGAGGATTAGGCGAGCCTTTACAATGGTCTTTTGACGGTTTTTTGACGCCCCTTTCCATGGCATCCTTAAGCCAGGCGTTGGGATGGCCACCGCTAGCAGGAAAACTTTCCGGCATGATGCCGGAGGTGCGGTATGACAATGGCCGGTTAGCAGTCGGAGGATCGCTATTGGTGCGGATTTTCGAGGGTGATATTATCATCACAGATTTGCGTATCGATGAACTTCTTGGGGCCGTACCT
Source organism: uncultured Candidatus Competibacteraceae bacterium (assembly GCA_964527085.1). GTDB lineage: Bacteria > Pseudomonadota > Gammaproteobacteria > Competibacterales > Competibacteraceae > CAYRGG01. Next base: position 20,835 of record CAZGON010000044.1, on the reverse strand, counting down.
AAAGCCTTTGCCAACGTGAATCTGCGCTCGCTTGATTTAGAAACCCTCACCCAGACCTTTGATTTTGGTCGTATTGAAGGTAAATTAAGTGGTCAAATCAAAAACCTACAATTAGTAAACTGGCAACCGATCCGTTTTGATGCCGTCCTTGCCACCCCTAAAGAGGATAAATCCCGGCGTCGTATTAGTCAGCAGGCTGTGCAAAATCTGTCTGCTTTGAGCGGGGGTAACCCGACAGCCGTGCTTTCGCGAGGTTTTTTGAGTCTTTTTAAAGCCTTTCGTTATAAACGCCTGGGTTTACAATGTCGGCTTAGAAACGGTATTTGTGAAATGAGCGGGGTAGGTCCTGTGGGTGCTGGATATTATTTGGTTGAAGGAGAGGGGCTGCCGCGCATCGACGTGATTGGTTATAACCCACTTGTCGATTGGGATGAATTGGTGTTACGGCTCCAGACTGCCATTCAAAGCGGTCGTCCTATCGTGGAATGAGTGATACAAAGTAGTAAAGGAGCAGGATGTGATGGAAGTGTTTTTAAAAAATCATCAGTGTGAAGATCGGTCAATTCATGTACAGCTTAGCCAGAGCCATTGACCTAGCCATGGCTAGCGGTGGGCTGTACAAGCGCCGTCTAAAAAGCGTTAGCTGGCTAGCTGTTTTGAGCGGGTTTATCACGGTTATTGTGTTGTCCGCCTGTGTCACGGTCAATGTCTATTTTCCGGCAGCCGCGGCTGAGCAAGCCGCTGATCGCATCATCCAGGATGTCTGGCGTGAGGCGCCCGTGGATACGGAAATGCCTGCACCCTCACCGTCACCGTCGCCGCAAAGCCAGCAGCCAGCCGGGTCAGTGCACCACATGGCGGTTTGGGAGCGCATGTTAAATGTGTTTATACGCCCCGCTCAAGCCGCTAACGCGGATATCAATATCAATACGCCGACCATAAACCGCCTTAAAAATGCGATGGCTGCCCGTTTTCAAGGGCTTGTCAACTACTTTTCCAGTGGCGCTGTGGGTCTTACCCGGGACGGGTTGTTAGCGGTGCGGGATTTAAATGCGGTACCGTTACCAGAACGAGCTACCGTTAATCGTCTGGTAGCCCAAGACAACAACGATCGCAATGCCCTTTATCGAGAAATTGCCAGAGCTAATAACCATCCCGAGTGGGAGTCTGATATCCGAAGTGTGTTTGCTCGACAATGGATCGACAATGCCCGTTCGGGTTGGTGGTATCAAAGCGCAGGGGGTTGGGTCAAAAAATAACCGTGCTGATGAACGTCTGTGCTTTTGATATTGAAACCGTCCCCGATGTGGCGGCAGGCCGTAGGCTCCATAATTTGTCGTCTGATGTGGCAGATTCAGAGGTGGCTGAAATCCTGTTTTGCAAGCGTCGTCAAGAAACCGGCAATGACTTTCTACGTCTTTATCTACATCGCGTGGTGGCTATTTCGGTGGTTCTTCGTTCGGAGCAACACTGTAAGGTATGGTCAGTGGGTGATCCTGAAAGTTCAGAGCAAGAACTGATTGAGCGTTTTTTTTCTGGCATCGAGAAATATACCCCTACTTTGGTATCCTGGAATGGCAGTGGTTTTGATCTGCCGGTGCTGCATTACCGAGCGTTGCTGCACGGCATCAGCACGCCCCAGTATTGGGAAGTGGGCGATAGCGACACGGAGTTTCGTTGGAATAATTATCTTAACCGGTTTCACTGGCGTCATACCGATCTGATGGATGTGCTGTCCGGTTATCAAGCTCGGGCTACGGCTCCTCTGGATGAAATCGCCAGTTTCCTGGGATTCCCCGGTAAATTGGGGATGCACGGTTCCAAAGTATGGGATTGTTTTCAAGACGGCGATATTGCGCGTATCCGTGACTACTGTGAAACGGATGCGCTGAATACCTATCTGGTTTATCTGCGTTTTGAGTTAATCCGTGGCCACCTCTTGCAGGCGGGTTATGAAGCAGAATGCCAGTTGTTGCGAGACATATTGACTGCCGCCAATAAACCCCATTTGAATGCTTTTTTAGAAGCTTGGCAGAGCCATGCATCGCTAACCCCTCAATTTAAACACTTATCACCGTCGGAGTCCTAAGGATGCGGCAATCTAGGCGTCATGCTGTGCGCCTCAAACGGGAATCTGATGTCGCCCAGGTGGAGGCGCTTAGCCACGATGGCCGAGGGATTGCCCATGTAGACGGAAAAGCGGTGTTTATCCACGGTGCACTGCCTGAAGAGGAGGTGCGTTTCAACTACACAGGTTGGCACAGTCAATATGCTGAAGGCCAGGTAGACACAGTATTACGCCCGTCATTGCAACGGGTAGAACCACGCTGCCCGCATTACGGCGTCTGTGGTGGCTGCTGTTTGCAGCATCTGCAGAGTGATAAACAGATTTCTTATAAAGAAAAATGGTTATTGGATAACTTGACCCGCATCGGTAAAGTAACCCCTGAAGAAATTTTAAAGCCGCTGCTGGGAAAGCCATGGGGTTATCGTCACAAGGCCCGCCTGGGGGTCAAATATGTGAAAAAAAAGGGCAGGGTGCTGGTGGGTTTTCGGGAGCGTAACAACTCTTATCTAGCTGATCTGCAGTCCTGTGACATTTTGCATCCTCGTGTCGGCGGAGCGCTGATTGAATTGGCGAACCTGGTGGGTTCTCTTTCCATTTACGAGCGGGTGCCGCAAATCGAGGTGGCGGCGGGAGACACGGAGATTGCTCTCAGCTTCCGGGTGTTAACTCCCCCCAGTGAAGCTGATAAGGATTTGCTGAAAAACTTTGGCCAGCAGCATGGTTTTTATATGTATGTGCAAACTAAAGGACCTCAAACCACGTATTTATTATGGCCTACTGTGGATGATTCCATTTATTACCGTTTAGCTGACCAAGACTTAGTGTTCGCTTTTCAACCCTATCATTTTATGCAGATTAATCCAGAGATTAATCGCCAAATGGTTACCCAGGCATTGGCGCTGCTGGATCCTCAGAAAGAGGAACGAATTCTCGATTTGTTTTGTGGACTTGGCAACTTTACCTTACCCCTGGCGCGTTGTGGAAAAGAAGTGGTGGGCATAGAGGGTGATTGCCAGCTTATTGAATGGGCGCAGCGTAATGCCCAACGCAACGCTATTGACAATGTCCGCTTTTACGCCGCTGACTTGACCCAGTCGCTTGAAAATCAACCTTGGATAAAAGATCGTTACCACAAAGTTCTTTTAGATCCGCCCCGTTCAGGTGCTTTGGAAATCATCCCACAGCTAGCCTTGTTGCGACCCCAGCGAATCCTTTATATTTCTTGTCATCCTGCCACATTAGCCCGAGATGCAGGAGAATTGGTGCATCGTTTCGGCTATCGCTTACTGAAAGCGGGTGTCATGGATATGTTTCCACACACAGCCCATGTGGAGTCTATCGCTTTGTTTGTTGCTGCATAGTTCAGCTTCTTAATGGGCCGGCTTAAAAAGATACACCTACGTTTATAGATGCCCTAGAAAAAACTAATAGAATAAAAAAACCAATAACGGAAATTTGACCACCCAAGGAGTTGGGTGGTTAACAGGAGATCATAAATGAGAGCTTTTATTAGACATCCTTCGGATGTACCAATTGAGGTGATCTCGACCAATAGGGTTACACATGCGCTTCAGCGACTCAAAAACATCAGTATTGGTGGTTTATGTTATCAGTCAGAGGTGTGTTTAGACATTGGTTTAGTGGTGCGAGTTGTTATAAGTATTGTAAAACCGCCTTTTGATGCAAACGGTAGGGTGGTATGGTGTCAACAACACAACGATGGCTTTGACGTGGGTATTCAGTTTACAAAGGCGAGAGATTTATATCGGGTACGTTTAGTAGAACAAGCTTGTCATATAGAACACTATAAAACTAAAGTTTTTAAAGAAGAAGGGCGTGTTTTGAGCGGTGAAGCTGCTGTGCTTGAGTGGATGAGCAAATATGAATCTGACTTTCCCAATTTGGGCTTGTTAGCCAGTGAGCTTTAGACGCTATTTTAAAACAGCTTGTTAAATTTTTATGGGTTTGGTTCTGGGTTTGGTTCTGGGTTTGGTTCTTGTCACTACAGGAGTTGGTTCCGTTAAAGAAACCGCACGATATTGGATGGTGTGCTGCGTCGAAGATTGCTGGTTTGGGTTTAGGGTTGTTTTTCTACATACTATATAGAGAACATTTTTGATTGAAATCTTGGCTAGGCTGCGATTTTTTGCCATCATGGGGTATGATTTATAAAGTCTGCCATTTATGGATAAGATGTTAATCAAACAATTGTCTACTAACCCAATGTCGGCGCGACGTTGCGCTTTATGAATAATAGGGCGAAAACCTTGAAATGGTCATCTTCTAATAGCAGCCATGTGGGCATGGTTCGTAAGGTCAATGAGGATGCGTGTTTGGTCATGCCTGATTTGGGTTTATGGGCTGTGGCTGACGGCATGGGGGGGCACGAAGCAGGAGACTTTGCCAGCCAGCTAATTATTAATACCTTGAGTCAAATGCCTTCATCTTCAACCTGGCAGGGTTTCATCGAGGCCGCACAGACGCAACTCAGCCAGTCAAATCATCAACTTCGCAAAGAATCGGCACGGCATTATCATAATCGCACTATTGGAAGCACTGTGGTGGTTATGCTAGCCCAGGAAAACCGAGGAGCATGTCTTTGGGTAGGAGACAGCCGGTTATATCGTCTGCGTCACGGTGAACTAGAACAATTGACTCGCGATCATAGTCATGTCCAAGAGTTAGTGGACCAGGGTCTGTTGTCGCCAGAAGAAGCCCAAGAACACCCGTTAGGTAATGTCATTACCCGTGCGGTGGGTTCGTCAGATCACTTGGATATTGATACCCTCGATTTCCCGCTAGAATTAGGCGATGTTTTCTTATTATGTACTGATGGCCTCAATAAAGCTGTCAAAGATTCGGAAATTGCCTATCTGATGGTTCACGCAGAGCGCCACGAGATTGTGGAAACACTGATTCAAACGGCTCTTGCAAGGGGCGCCACCGATAACGTAACCGTGGTGGTGGTCAGTATTGAAGACGAATAGCCCACTGCTTTCGGACAGATTATTCATGACAATAAATAATAGAAAACTGATTCTTCGCTAACTTCCTACTAAGGTTGCTTTTCCAATGCTAGGGTTTGATACCATTCAGCAAGGTATTAAGGGCGCTTTGCGCGTGGGTCAAACCGCTAGAGTTCTGACTAGCACAAGTCTTAGCTGGGTGCTTGGGGATCGTCCTGCCACGCCAGCCTTGATGCGTCAGACCTTTGAGCGGTTGGGGGCCACCTATATTAAACTCGGCCAATTTATAGCCAGTTCGCCTTCTTTTTTCCCCGCCGACTATGTGGCTGAATTTCAGCTCTGTCTTGATTGTACTGAACCTATTCCTTTTAAAGTAGTATGCAGGGTGCTGCGGGAAGAATTGGGGCATCGACGCATAAAGCAAATTTTTGCAGAAATCGATCCTAAACCCCTGGCGTCCGCGTCCATTGCCCAGGTGCATGCTGCAAAGCTGGTGACCGGCGAGCATGTGGTCATTAAAGTACAAAAACCGGGCGTCCAAGACATACTGCTGACGGATCTTAATTTTCTCTATGTCAGTGCCCGGCTGCTTGAATTTTTAAGGCCGACGCTATCGGTAGCCTCTTTATCGGGTATCGTATCGGAAATTCAGAAAACCATGATGGAAGAGTGTGATTTCATAAAAGAAGCTCACCATATGGAAATCTTTGGGGAGTTTTTACGCAAAACCGACAACCATCAGGCCATCGTACCCAAGGTTTACAATCATGCCACAACGCGCCGGGTGTTGACCATGGAACGTCTCTATGGGGTGCCGTTTACCGATCTCGACAGTATTTGTCGCTATTCAGACAATCCTGCGGATACCCTTATTGCCGCCATGAATACTTGGTTTGCTAGTCTTATATTTTGTGAGTTTTTTCACGCGGATGTTCATGCAGGTAATCTGATGGTGTTAGAAGACGGCCGCATCGGCTTTATCGACTTTGGCATCGTGGGGCGTTTGGCCCCTGCGACTTGGACGGCCATGACAGCCCTGATGACAGGCATAGAGCAAGGTGATTACGAAACCATCGCTAAAGCCATGGTCAGCATTGGGATTACCCATCGGGAAGTGGATGTGGCTCGCCTTTCTCAAGATTTACAGACTTTGTTCGAAAGTCTGGAAGAGGTACAGCCAGAGGATTTACTACAAAACAATGTTAACGACAATCAAATCAATCAACTTTTATTGAATATCGTCGCTGTCGGAGAACGTCACGGGTTACATTTTCCGCGGGAGTTTGCCTTACTGTTGAAGCAATTTTTGTATTTTGATCGGTATGTTCAGTTATTGGCGCCAGGGCTAAATGTTTACGGCGACGAACGGATCAATTTGACACCACAATAGCGGTGGTTGGTTATCTATCATAGGTAATCAAAGCGCCCCCCAAGGGAGGGCGCTTTTTTTATAACATAAAACTAATTAAGCCGATTCTGTGAATTCTATAACGTTGTCACGATTCATCAGAAAATGAGGATCCACCGCTGCCTTAGCCCGTTTCACCTGATTGACCCCTTCTTCACCGTAGCATTTAAGGAAATCAGCGCGTTTGCGTTTACCAGTCCCGTGTTCCGCCGAATACACGCCACCCAACTCCGATGCCTTGTCGATGATGCTATCGTAGACTTTGGTAGCGCTTTCCAGCTTTTCCTTTTCCGGTAGGATGGTGAAATGGAGATGACAATCACCGAGATGACCGAAAGCCAAATAATCTAACTCTTGTGCACGGATGGTTCCATGCACGTAATCCAAATATTCGCCAAACTTTTTCGGGGGTACAATGGCATCGGTCATGATAGTGTAGGTGCCTCGTTTCTGCACCACTTCCACAGCGTTGGCGGGCATGGAATGGCGCGACTCGAAAAACATTTCACGCTCTCGGTCAGAGGTGAGTAACATGATGCCTTCTTCACTAATACCGCATTCCTTTGGCGCTTCTACCAGAAATTTATACCATTCCTCCGAGGCTTCATCGACACTCTTGTCGTACAAAGGCACTTGAATATAGATGGCTACTTGGTCGTCTCCAGCAAACAATTGCTCATCATATTTCATATAGGTACGGCAATTGACTCCAAAATATTCCAAAGCGCTTAGGGTTTCAGAGCCACCCTCCCAATTATCTTCCACATAATCATGGAAGGCGATGGCGTTTTTTTCGTTGGATAAGGAGAAAAAGATATCCAAGTAATCTTTGGGACGCCGCTCGATTTGTAACGTACAAGCGGTGGCCATGCCAAAGATGCCTTCACTACCCACTACAAAATCGATAAAATCCATACGGCCCGTGGGTGTGGAGTAGGGACCACTGGCGTTTTTCATGTCGGGTCGCCCATAGGTGGGGACTGGAAGATCGGACTCCTTTTCGCCGTCGACGATAATAAACTTGCCATCCTCGGATATATATTTTCCCTTTTCTGCGCGGAGTTTTTTGCCGTTGGGGAATAGAAAGTCCAAAGACGTAACCCAGTTACGAAAGGCGCCGACTTCGCCAGGGGAAAAACCAGAGGCGTTACAGGCCAAGGCGCCACCGATGGAAGCATCGGCACGACTGGTGGGATTCACCGAAAATATCAAACGGTTTTGGCTTTGTTCCACCACTTGATTACGCAGGTCTTCGAGGATAATGCCAACCGGTGACGTAACCGTTACGGATTCTTCGTCCACTTTTACCTCAGGAGTCATCATCTTTGAGGTGTTAATCACGACGCCACCGTGGGGTGTCGCGCTACCGGTCAAATTGGAGCGACCGGCCGATACCGTAACCGGAATGTTCGCTTGAAAACAGGCTCTTAGAACTGCAGCACATTCTCGTTCCGTCTGGGGCCGCGCCACGGCGGAAGCTGTCCCCGGCAAATTAGAGCTATCCGTTACAAAACCATTGACAATACTCATATCGATGACAAGCTTGACCGCCAGTTTATCTTGTAAAAATTTTGCCAGCTGGGGTAACGCGCTAGTGCCGGAGTTTTCCGCACAGAAATGGTCGATAAAGTCGTACTCTTCCTGAGTTAGCACATTTTCCAGAACTAAGCGGTTGGTAGACATTCAGAACACTCCTCAAGGAATAGTAATTACAGAGAGATCAACTGAGCTTTTAGAGGGGGTTAGCTAAACATTGGCTGCTCATTATTAAGTTCAGTAGGCATTAACAATAATGCTTCTAGAATTATAGGAGAGTGTTATGGTTTTACCACTTTACAATAGTCTATGGGTGACAAAATACTTTGTATAATCATTATTAATAATGCTTGATGGAATCTTAGGAAAAAATGACTGCCACATTCGATACTCTAAAGTATGCAGAAACCCTTAAAAACAGCTGGGGTCGATGAGAACCAAGCAAGAGCGCAAGCGCACGCATTAGCGAAGCCTTTAAAAAAGGTGTAGGCACGCTTGCCGCTCGTGAAGACCTGGGTAAAGTTGAAAATATGTTGCAAACCGAGATTGGAGAGGTGAAGAATATACTTCAAACGGAAATCGCCGAGGTGAAGACGGAGCTGCGTGCTGAGATTGCGGAGGTGAAGAGTGACGTCAAATTACTTCGCTGGATGGTAGGTTTTAATCTTGCCTTAACAGTTGCTGTGGCTGTGCTGTGGCTGTTGCTTCGGGGCGGAACTTAACGTATTTTCTAGTTCTAGGTCCATCGGCATCTTTAATCGTCATCGGATCAAAAACCTGCGCTTGCGTATAGGTGCATTGCATAGGGAACGCCGCTTTATCTAGTTTTTTTTGCTTACGTGCTTCGCCGACCGATTAGTTCTTTTAATAAGCCGATCTCGTAACAAGCAATGCTTGACAGAAAGAAATCTAACCTAAACGCGAGAAAGGTGCCTACGAACTCATCGGTCAGCTTACTCCCAGATGGCTTCAGAAGTGACCCTCGTCTGAATGATTTTAGTGCTTGATCACCTACCAAGGAATTCTTGCGATAAAAGGTATAAAGTTGCTTGAATTGATCCACTTTGCTGTGCGAAATAAAACCTTCCTTGATTACTCTAACTCGAAATTTTGCCAAACCAATGCGCGTGATCGAAGAAATCTTAGTAGATATCGAAACCGATCAAAATCACTATCGTCGCTATACCTGTTCAATTGAATATTTTCCATAGCCTCTACTAACATAATATTTAACCCTTTTTGATGTGTTTTTTAAAAAATGAATTTTTAATCTTTTCTTCTAATGGTTTTATCAATGTAGCCAGTAAACTATTTAAAACTTTTGTCTTGCTCTGATAATTATCGAGTTTGTCAAGAGCTATTTTTTTAAATGGCTTATCATACTTAAGGCTATCGCCAAAGCAATCTATAACAAAAAGAATACAAACATAAAGAATAATTAACGCCAATATTTGCATAACAGCATACTCTTAACCAAAAAGAACTTGTTTTCCGTCAGAAGAAATGGAAACAATTGTTGCCCGTTATCTTAAATTTGGATCTAACTGCTTTTTTTGTATTTCAGCTAGCATTTTGTTTTTATTTTGAGCAAAAACAACTTGACTATTAACTCGTACTGTCCAATACATTTGTTCTATATTACCATTCATCAACATAACATTTACCCCTTCGAATCAGGCGGGTGCGTTCCAGCTCTGTCATCCACTGCTTACCCTGCTGCTCAATGAGCTGGGTCAACGGTAATGACAACCGATCTGTTGGGTTAATTTCCTTGTGATTGTGCGCATTGTACCTGAGGAGTATGAGGCTAAGGAAGAACATAGATGGGTAGCGAAAAAAGTTAATAACTAACATCTTTACTGTAGACAGGATCGTTGATGCCGGTGCTTGGTGCAAAAAAGTAAAGCAACGTCCTTTCCCACTAATTAAAGAGTGGTAACGCTATAAAAATAGCCAGCGCTAAAGTAAGCGGAAAATAAACAAACAAAGAGCATCCCTGAGAACGTTCATACAGCTTTTGATAGCGGCTGCGAATAGTTTTATTTACCTTTGGTTTAGATGGTCTCTTGGCGCCTAGATATTTTGCTCCAATCCAGAAATTGAGAAAAAAGATAATAAAAAAGCAATAAATTAACAATAAAATCGTTAAAGAAATAACCCAACACAAGAGCTAAAACGCTAATAATGAGAACAGCGGCTACGGCATAAAGTAACATGCGTTTCCAAGTCTGCATTGCTATTTCCTCATTTGAGGGATGAGACTTTTTCGCTATAGACAAGTTGCCAGTCTCCTTTAGCTTTGTGCTTACTGTTACTCTAAGGCGGATAATACGCATGATATTAAAAAATGTCCGCCCCAAAGGCTTGCGTACCGCGGATCTTGGCTAATGACGTCGTCTCGGGCATAACAATAGCAGCTGATGTGTACTAAAGGTTGCCATTGGCTTGATGACGCGCATGGGGAGGACGGAGTTCCGCTACAATACAATAATAAATATCTATCATGACTACATATGAGGTGCGGAGATTTAGCAATGCTGGATTTACAAAACAACCTGCGCACGGAAGATGGTTGGCAAATTATTGAAAAGTCTTTCGACCCTAATCAGTTTGTCACCACCAGCAGTAACTTTATGATCGGTAATGGTTATTTTGGCTACCGCGGCACCTTTGCCGAATCGGAAGCTGATCGTTTTGTGGCCTGTACCGTGACTGACACCTGGGACACCGCTCCCGGCAGTGAAATCCATGAACTATGTAACGTTCCTAATGGACTATTTGCGCAGCTGGAGGTAAATGGCGAGTCATTTTCGGCATTTGCTGGCGCCACCAGCGAGTATTATCATGAATTAAACTTGCGCTACGGTCTCAACCGGCGTTCGCTGGTGTGGCAAGGGCAAAATGGCAAGCGTCTACGCTTTAGTGTAGAGAAGTTCGCCAGTTATGCCAATCTGCATTTGCTGCCTCAGCGCATCACCGTGGAAGCGTTAGACGATATAGAAATTCAATTATGTTGCGGGGTAGATGGTCGCATTTGGAGTCTCAACGGCGAGCATTTCAGTAGTTATGTGCCCTTTCAAAAAGACAAGATGCTGGGTATCGAAACTTGTACCGCTGAGTTTCATATCCAGGTGAATGTGGTCACTGGACTGAAGGTGCAGGGTGGTGTAGAGCCTATCCATACCGAGGTGGTCGCGGAGGAACGGCGTAACCTGCAGCACTTTACATGGCGACTGGGTGCTGGAGAACAAGTGACCCTGGAGCAGGTGATGGTAGTCTGCCATAGCAACGCCGTGGCTGATCCCCGGGCTACCGCCTTGGCGGATGCCGAGACAGCTCTCGATGCGGGCTTCGATGGGCTTTTTGCAGCTCACCAAGCCGAATGGGAGCGGATTTGGGCAGTCAGCGATATCCAAATCGAAGGCAATATCGAGGTCCAGACCCTCACTCGCTTTAATCTCTACCAGGCCATTATCGCCACACCGGCCCATGCCAAGCTGCCCATTGGGGCGCGGGGGTTATCCTGCCAGGTATACCAGGGTGCAGCCTTTTGGGATCAAGAGACGTTTAATCTGCCCATGTATCTCTACACCCGCCCCGAAGTAGCCCGCAACCTGTTGGAATACCGCTACGACACCCTTCCCGGCGCACGCCAGAAAGCCCACAAGCTCGGTTATTATGGTGCATTTTATGCCTGGACCAGTGGCAAAACTGGCACAGAACTTTTCCCCGATTATTTTTTTACCGATGTATTGACCGGGCGTAAGCTCCATAATCACTTCAACAGTTGGCAAATTCACATTTCACCGGATATTGTTTATGCCCTGTGGTTGTACTATGAAGCCAGCGGGGATTGGGATTTTATCCTAGATTATGGTGCGGAAATCGCCTTTGAGGTGGCACAGTTTTTAGTGGCGCGTAGCCACTTTAAGATGGACAAGCAGCGTTATGAATTGATCCGCTTGTTGGGTCCCGATGAGTATCACGAGAATGTCGACAACGATGCTTACACCAATTACATGGTCGAGTTCTGCCTGGAAAAAGCTGCTTATATCTTCCACCGGATGGCGGCGGAACAGCCCCACCGCCTTGACGCGCTGCTGGCCCGGATCGGGATGAGGCGCGACCTGGTTGCCGCCTGGGTGGATATGGCTACCCGCCTCTATTTACCGCTGCCTGACCCGGAAACGGGACTTATCGAGCAGTGTGACGATTTTTTTAAACTGGAAAACATTACCCCGGCAGCGTTACGCAAACGGTTGATTCACCCGGAAGAGTACTGGGGTTGGCCCAACGGTATTGCGGTGGATGCGCAGGTGCTTAAACAAGCAGACGTGCTGCAGCTTTTTGCACTATTAGAGGATAAATTTTCTAGCCAGATCATGCGCGCCAACTACGACTACTACGAACCCCGCACTGAGCACGGTTCCTCCTTGAGTCCCTCCGTGCATGCCATCGTCGCCAGTTGGGTAGGCTACCCGGATGAAGCCTACCGCTACTTTATGGAAGCGGCCACCATTGATTTGTACAACGCCAGCAAAAAGGTGATGAGCGGTGGTTCGTTCTTAGGTGGCATTCACACAGCAGCAGCGGGTGCGGTGTGGCAGATGATTGTTAAGGGCTTTGCCGGTTTTAAGCTGATCGCAGGTGTTGTACATTTTCGCCCAGCTTTGCCGCCCCAGTGGCAGAGTGTCACGTTCAAGTTGATGGTGTGGGGTAATTGGCTAACTGTCAAGATGGCCGCAGACGGATTGACAGTTAGCGCAGCGGTGGATAACCCTGCTACTCTAAGGGTGCGGGTTGCTGAGCATGAGGTTGAGGTTATGCCGGGGGCGACAATATCGCTGGTGTAGTCCTATCTGATCATTATCAGTTTAAGCTGTTTTGCACTCCCTATGGCTAACGGCGATAAGATCTTCTATTGGACAGGGTCGACTGATGCCATAGCCCTGCACATAATCGATGCCCAACCCCTCCAATTGCTTAAGAATAGCCTCGTTTTCCACATGTTCTGCAATGGTTTGCTTGCCCATCAATTGGCCAATTTCATTGATGGATTTCACCATGGCAAGATCAATGGGATCATCCACCGTATCCCTGACAAAGACACCGTCGATCTTCAAAAAATCAACGGCAAGATTCTTTAAATAACTTAACGATGACAGCCCATTGCCAAAATCGTCTAAAGCAAACCGACAGCCTAAATTTTTCAGATCCTCAATAAAACAAGTAGCACCCGATAGATTAATGACTGCAGCCGTTTCTGTGATCTCGAAACAGATTTTTGCGGGGGGAACTCCAGTCTTGTCAAACTCCTTTAGCACATGGTGATAAAAAACCTGATTACCCACCGACTGGCCGGACAGATTAATGGCGCACACGGCCAATCGGTCAACAAAGGTCGGCTGCTGGGATAACAAGTGTAAGGCATGCGTCACCACCCAACAGTCAATCTGAACGGCAAGCTGGTAGCGCTCGGCGGCAGATATAAAAACACCGGGTAGCACGACTTGTCCATCTGCTTCAATCAGTCGCAGTAGCAGCTCACAATATATCCCGGTTGCCGTGCTAGATTCAAAGGCAGCAATCCGTTGTCCATAAAGTTGAAAGCGGTTTTCGTCCAGGGCCTGTTGAATCCGTTGCACCCAACGAGACTCGCTGCGCTGCCGAGTGACTTGTTCATCTTGTGCTTGGTAAACGTGGACCCGATTGCGCCCCGTTTCTTTTGCCACAAAACAGGCGCTATCCGCTGCTGTCAGCACTGTGGTGATATCTTTAGTGGCCTTACTGATCGGCGCCAGTCCAATACTTACACCGATTCGAAAGGTCTTGCCATCCCACACAAAGCGGTAATCATCGATGAGCTGGCGTAAAGCCTGGGCAATGTGCTGTGCAGAGGCCACCGAGCAATTTTCCAACAGCACACCAAATTCGTCTCCACCCAAACGCCCTAAGGTATCTCGGCTCCGAATGCGGCTTCGAAATAGCTGGGTAACCTGTCGCAACAGTTCATCACCGGCGGCATGGCCGCAGGTATCATTGACTACCTTAAATCGGTCCAGATCTAGATAACACAAGGCATGTTCGCCACTCTGGTTATGGACATTTTCAAGTAAGTTTTTTAACCGGTACTCAAACTCACGCCGATTTACCAACCCTGTCAACGGATCATGGGCTGCCTGATGAGCGATTTCTTTGACTAAACGGCGTTTCTCGCTGACATCCCGAAAAACCAGCACAGCGCCTAACAAACGACCATTTCGGTTACGTATGGGCGCCACCGAATCTTCAATAGCATATTCATGACCATCTCGACTCACCAGTACCGTGTGATCGTTCCACTTTATCGTAGACCCTTTTGCCAAACAGCGAGCCACCGGATTAGGTAATAGTTTGCGGGTGCGTTCGTCTAGAATTCGAAACACTTTCTCCAAGTAACACTCTTGTGCTTGGGCTAGCGACCAGCCAGTCAGCATTTCCGCGATTGGATTAAGATAGTCGACGTGGCCGGTGGCATCGGTGCTGATAACCGCATCGCCAATGGATTCCAAAGTCACTAGGATGCGCTCTTTTTCAGCAAATAAAGTGGCTTCCATAGCTTTGCGCACGCTGATATCCACAATGGCGCTCAATGTCATGGGGCCTTGGCTGGTGACCACTGGATTCAAACCGATTTCAACGGG
>CAZGON010000044.1:0-6164 GCA_964527085.1 uncultured Candidatus Competibacteraceae bacterium | reverse complement strand
GTGCCATCCTTGCGACGCGCTAAAAGATCTTGGCCTAGACCCATGGCGCGGGCGTCGGGTTGTGCCGTGTAACCTTTTCGATCATTGACATGCTGAGCCCGTAACGATTCAGGCAACAATATTTCCACGGATTGAGCAATTAATTCATCGCGGCCATAACCAAACAGTTTCTCTGCTTGTTTGTTGACCAATGTGATTTGGCCTTGATAGTTGACTATGATGATGGCAGTGGGGAGTGCGCCGATAATTTTTCGCAGCAAGTCTTCATTAGCCTGCATAGCAATCTCCATCGGTCAAATATATGTCTACGACGGAGGATTCGTAGCTTTCTGCAGCAAACTGGGTAATGCCGTAAAAAATAGCTTGGAAGGAGATGTCAGAAATCTGACGGTTGTTTAAAAGAGTGGCGTGATCTGGTTTTTGAACCGCTGAGGGTGATTGCAGCACCATTTAATACTCCATGGAATTCTTTTTTTTTTCCATCTCATTGTACCCATTCGACTATGAGACAACTGAACAGTGTACTTGTTAACGATCGTAATTGACTTTTCTCAAGCTTATTACCTCAATAATCTGGCAAATTTTTTTAGTTAAAGCAAATTTAATACCAAAAAAAAGCTAAGTAAATGGGTCATGATGTGATCACGCTAACGGCTAAAAAACTTACCCAAAAATCCATTCAATAAACTTGCAAGACTGCTATACCTGTACTTTTTTGAAAAACTGCTACGCTTAGTATTAATTCGTATAATTTTTTGTATTTATGACTAACCACGCGATGGAGGACAAACTAAAAAATAGCTTAATATGCCCAATGCAACTCTACAAAAAAGGTGCAAAAGGTGATTGCTTTTCGCTACAGGAGGATCATTAAAAATGAAAAGAGGCGTGCGATTTTTGTTGCCCTTGTTGTCTGCTCCGCTTTTTTTATCTGCTCATAATGCCTTGGCGTTGGACTTTAGTGGCTACTTCCGTGCCGGTACCGGTGGCACCTCGGAAGGGGGTGACCAAGTCTGTTTTCAAGCGCCAGGGGCCGGCGCTAAATACCGCCTGGGTAATGAATGCGAACTCTTTGCAGAACTGGCTTTTTCCGAGGTGGTATTTGAGGGAGAAGATAACGCCTATTTCAGGCTAGATACCATGATGGCGTTTGTGGTGGAAGGTGAATCGGACTTTGAAAACGACGATCCAGCCTTTCGACAAGCGTGGGTCGAGGCGGGTAATGTGGTTGGCGGTTTTTTTGAAGGCGCTAAGTTTTGGGCGGGAAAACGGTTTTATCGTCGTCACGATGTACACATTAATGACTTTTACTTTTGGGGGCAGGGCGGTCGCATCGGAGCTGGTGTCGAAGACGTTGATCTCGGATTTAGTAAACTTGCCTATGGCTATTTTCGCAACGCCAATGACGATTTTGATGAATTGAGTGCCACCGTCATCGATCCGGTAACAGGTGAGCCTATCCCAGGCGTAGTGCGTAACATCCAAGGTCAGCGAATCCAGGTCAATAACCGTGCCGTGAGCAGCCACGATATTCGTTTATACGATATCGAAGTCAACCCCAGTGGCATTCTAACTTTGGGTTTAGACGTGCGGATTTCGGAAGAAGACGACGCCGATATTGATGGCCAAAATGGGTTTATGGTGAATGCCATTCATTTTCAGGACGGACTATTCGGTGGTTTTAATAAATTGGCTCTTCAATATGGGCAAGGTGCGGCGTCTACATTACAAGATGCCTCCAATGATGAGGCCGGCAGCGATGTGATTACCGCCCGTATCGTTGAACAGTTGGTTTTTCAACCCACTCGTGAGATATCGGGTCTGTTCGTCATCCTCTATGAGGAAAGAAATGACGATGATCAATCCGGTAGCGGCGATCCCATCGATTACTGGTTTTCCACAGGCATACGGCCAAAATACCATTTCACCGATTATCTTAATGTGGCCTTGGAACTGGGTTATGATCGAGTTAAGCCAGAAGAAGGCGATACCCGCCGCTTATACAAGGTGACCCTAGCACCGCAAATCTCGGCGGGCCGCGAGTTCTTTGCACGCCCTGATCTGCGTCTCTTTGTAACTTATGCCAACTGGAATGGCGCCGCGGACCCCGGTGTTGTTAGAAGTGGTGAATCACCCTTCGAGGATGAAACGGACGGTTGGACCTTTGGCGTGCAGGCAGAAGCATGGTGGTAGGATGAGTACTCCTTTGCTTCGATTCAAACATTAGGAAACGCCGTGCGTAGCATACTTCCGTGTAGGCTTGACGGCGGCCATCCAGGCCGCCGACACTCCTTCCACGAGCTACCTGATTCCGTGCTACATGGAAATAAACTATGCTCGACTTCGTAATGCTAGATTACATAGCCATCGGTTGGTTCTTTCTATCTTGGATATGCTATACCTACCTAGCGGATCGCTCCCGTTGGAGCGATAAAAGCATCTCCATGGCTATGAATCGCTATCGCTTGCGCTGGATGCAGACTATGTTGCGGCGCGACGATCCCCGTATTGTAGATACCAATATTCAAAGTAGCCTGTTAAGCGGAATCGCTTTCTTCGCCTCAACTACGATGATTTTAGTGGGTGGTTTGGTAGCCATGCTAGGAGCAGGCGATAAGGCAGTCAGGGTTTTGGCGGAATTGCCGTTAGTGATGCAGCATTCCCGTACCGTCTGGGAGTTTAAATTGCTGCTGCTGATTAGCATTTTTGTTTATGCCTTTTTTAAGTTTGCCTGGTCTTTCCGACTCCTCAAATATTGTTCTATTTTAATCGGCGCGGTACCCTCGCGAACCGAGGTAGATAAAGATACTGAAGCTTTTATCGAACGCATCGCCTGCCTGATCAGCATTGAGGGGATGCATTTCAACTTAGGCTTACGGGCCTATATGTTTGCCTTAGCGGCATTAGGTTGGTTTCTGCATCCGTTTGTATTCATGTTGGCGACAGCTTGGGTCACTTGGGTGCTTTATCGTCGTGAGTTTCGATCAAAAGCGTTGGCCTGTTTGCAAAAAGAGGAGTTATAAAAAGTAATATGGCTTTAATCGTTACTTATTTGTTCAAGGCTACGTAACATTCACCCACAGAGCCTGAAGTTTTCCAGCAAGTAGATCATCCCAGGCGTCTGATAAATGCGAAATGCACAAGTCAGTATGAACCCTAAAGCAAATGCACTGATGGCCACCAGCACGATGACCTTTTGGTTTAAAGTGATCATGGCGAGGTCTGCGCCACTCGCTTATTGATGGGCGTTTCCTGGATCGGCCAGTTGAGCAGGGCAGCCAATAAACTGAGTCCGATCGCGATAGCCCAAGCGCTGTCGTAGGAACCGGTGCGATCATATAGCCAGCCACCTAACCAGCCTCCGGTGAAGGAGCCTAATTGGTGGGCAAAAAAGACGATACCGCCCAGCATGGACAGATGTTTAACGCCCCATACTGAGGCAACGGTGCCATTAGTCAGAGGAACAGTTGACAGCCAAAACAAGCCCATGAGTATGCCGAACATATAAGCAGAACTGGCGGATATGGGCAGCAACACAAAGGCAGCGATGGCCACCGCTCTACCTAGATAAATCCAGGTCAACAACATGGGTTTACGCTGCCGCCCACCCCAAAGACCCGCATAATAAGTACCTGCGATGTTGACAAGCCCAATCAAGGCAAGGACGGTGGTCGCCACCATCGGATTGAGACCTTCATCGGCCAAAAAAGCGGGCAGGTGAACCGCGATAAAAACCACCTGAAAACCGCACACGAAAAATCCCAGGGATAGCAGCCAAAAGTCCCGCATAGCAAAGGCTTCAGCGATAGCTTGACGTGCTGTGGTTTGGCCTGCAATGGCCTGTTTAGCTGACGGTGCTTCTTTCATCCCGAAAGCTAGGGGAAACATCAAGATAGCGAGGGTTGACAAAGCGATCAAAGCGCCCTGCCAGTTTAACCAATGAATGAAGCCAAGACTGGTGGGAAGCATAATAAATTGACCAAACGAACCCACCGCCATGGTGATTCCCATGGCCAATGAGCGGCGCTCGGGTGGTACGAGACGACTGATGGTGCCAAAGATGATGGTAAACGTGGTCCCCGAGAGACCGAGTCCGATGAGAACACCGGCGCCGAGAATAAAAGTAAGTTCGCCAGACACGCTGGACATAACCCAAAGCCCTGCCGTGTAAAGAATAGCACCCACTACAACGATGCGTAACGCGCCATAGCGATCGCTCAACAGGCCGGTAAACGGTTGACTCACTCCCCAAATCAAGTTCTGTAGCGCGATTGCAAAGGCAAAGGTCTCGCGACCCCAACCTTGGTCGACCGTAATAGGCTGAAGGAATAATCCAAAGGTATGCCGAATACCCAGGGAGAAGAGCAGTATGGCTGACCCGCATACGAGTGCAGTCGCTGCTCCTGACCATTTACCAGTTGCCTGCACTGTATCTGTCATAATCTTGGCCTCATTTTGTTGTATATACCCGTTAAATGGCGAAAGTTATCGTTGAAGAATGAATTTTGGTTTAACGTGTCGTAAGTTTACTCAGATCGTTGGCGAGATCGAAAAGTAACTCCGCTTTGTCGCCCAGTACATGTTGCATGGACTGTTGCGCTTTTTCCCAAAGTGGCTTCGCCTCGGCAAGTGCAGAGCTACCCTTGGCCGTTAATACAATGATGCGTTTACGGTTATCTTCCGAACCTTCCAGTCTGACCAACTTGTCGCGTTCCAGAACGCGAATATTGCGTCCCAATGTGCTTCGCTCTAGCCCCACTTGCTTCGCCAATTCACTGATGCTGGGATTTTTCATATTTTCAATATTTCTGAGCAGTCGGTACATGGTGATCTTGAGACCGGAAGGGGCCAGCGCTTCATCATACAAGACCGTCGACGCGTGCGCCGCCTGGCGTAAATGAGTGCATAAACATGACGAGCTATTCATAATTTACGTGTATATACCCATTTATAAACAAAGTAAAGCAAAAATAGTTTGATAGCCATTAGAAGGTGCTATGCACGGTGTTTCATAGCTCACCGAGAATGGCGCGGCGTCTTTCTTGATACTCTTTTTCCGTGATCACATCACGGTCACGGAGTTTACTAAGGGTCTTAAGCCGCTTTTCAAAGTGTTGATAATAAGCTTCATCACTGCGAACCGTTGTGCTGGTAGTCGCTGCCGCTGCCGATTTAGGGGTAGCTACAGGCATCGGAGACGAAGGATTTATAGGAGCTACTTCGGGCGCTACGCTAGCAGTGGTTGTTTTGGCTGGAGGGGGAGGGTTTGTAGAGCCCGAGGGGTCGCTAGGCGATTCCGTGGGCAGATTGGTGACCGGCGCCACGGGTACGCCGACAGGTGCCATGTCTTGTGGGGATTTTGCTGGTTTCTCCGACCAGGCATAAGGCGCCAGTTGTAGCCAATCTACACGTCCAGCGGACGCATATTGCACCCCTTCAACTGGCTGCACTTTGAGCCTTGTCGGGGTTATCGGGCCATTTCTTGAACCCGGTATAAAGTTGCGTAATATGCCGGTAGCTCTTAGGGTATCTTCAAACTCGGCTTGGACAGCCCCGAAAATGACGTTGAGTTGCCCGTCTTGGTAAAACAACCGACCACTGGTTACTAATCGGTCACCGATAAGATTAAGGACTCCCTGTCCTTGTTTCCCAGTGACAGCGAAGGTGACATCCTGGTCAGGCTGGGCTTGGGCCAAGGCGGTGGCGATGGGTTCGGCAATGTCGTCTAATCCCTGCTCAGTGAAAAGCGCCTTGGGATCTTTGTCTCCCCGCTGTATTTGCAGTTCACTAAAGGCTGTGCGTATTTGCTGAGGCGTAAAGGCAATGGGATGATCGTTGGCTGCTTGTGCTGACTGTTCTGCTTTTTCAATACGCACATAGCCATACTCCGCGCCGTCCCATAGCGTGGCGACGACGGGGGCATCGTCGCCTATGACGATAGCAGGACGACCGCCTGTGCCCAATGTGTTTATGGATTGCCCTAGTTTTTCGGCAGCCACACTGCCACACCCAGCGAGCAAAAACCCTATTGCTATCCAAAGGCTTTTGGTGAAATTAATGTCGTGAAAAACTCGCTTGGCAAACCAATACTTCATGCCTTAATTACCTTTTAGGAGTTACGCAGTTGGGTTATTTTAGTGTAAAACGGTGCCATGAATAGACCT
>CAZGON010000043.1:0-22842 GCA_964527085.1 uncultured Candidatus Competibacteraceae bacterium | reverse complement strand
GCGAAAACCTACTTAATATGAAAAAATTAAACAATACTTGATACTTTAAGAGATTATTTTAAACGTGATTGATTCGGAGGGTTATCGACCTAACGTCGGCATTATTCTATGCAATGCTGAGAATCGCGTGTTTTGGGCAAAACGGATTGGGCAACGGTCATGGCAATTTCCTCAAGGCGGTATTCGCGAGCATGAATTATTTAACCCAGAACAGGCCATGTTTCGAGAGCTTGGAGAAGAGATTGGTCTCCGGCCACAACATGTGGACATTCTCGGGCGCACCGAAGGTTGGTTACATTACCGGCTACCCAAACGCTTGATTCGGCAGCATAGTAAACCCACCTGCATTGGCCAAAAGCAGGTATGGTTTCTATTACGTATGCTTGGCACAGCCTACGATGTACGGCTGGATCTATCAGCAAGGCCCGAGTTTGATCTCTGGCGTTGGGTTGATTATTGGTACCCGTTGAAAGCGGTAGTCCCTTTCAAGCGGCAGGTTTATACCCGGGCGCTGCGGGAATTAGCGCCCTTGCTTTTTAAAGGTGGCCGGACCAAATTACCCCAGTTTGCTATGACGCGAGCGAACCGTTTTCAAAAACGCTAAACAGGAATTATTAAACTTTTCTGATGCTTGACTCTCTGAGACGTATTGTACAGGAGGTAAATTCGGCTCATAACGTGGACGAAGCCCTGTCTTTAATTGTAAAACGGGTTAAGTCTGCTATGCGTGCCGATGTATGCTCTGTCTACATGACTGACTACAGTCGTGGTGAGCATGTACTCATGGCGAGTGATGGTCTACGTGCCGGCGCTGTAGGCCAAGTTAGGTTAAGGCTTGGCCAGGGTTTGACAGGTTTGGTGGCCAACCGCGCGGAACCAGTCAACGTCGAGAACGCGTCCGATCACCCGGCCTTTAGCCATGTGGCCGCCATTGATGAAACACCCTTCCATGGTTTTCTTGGCGTACCTGTCATCCGGCGTCGTAAAACGTTAGGGGTGTTAGTCGTTCAGCAACGGCTGCAGCGCAAATTTACCGAAGACGAAGAATCTTTTTTAGTGACGTTGGCGACGCAACTGGCCAACTCTATTAGCCAAGCTGAAATCCGTCAAACTCTCGATCGACTGGATAAGGATGTTTTGGCCAGCACCCTGTTTTTAGAGGGTGTGGCCAGCGCCAAGGGGTTAGGGCTTGGGGAAGCGGTGGTTGTGTTTCCAGATACGACGCTGGATTCAGTGCTGGATAAGACGGTTGTGGACACCCGTAATGAAGCGGCTCGCTTCCGTAAAGCAGTGGGGCTGGAGCTAAAAGAACTCAAACGGTTGAGTCGGCGTATGCAACGTTTGCTTTCTGCCGGCGATCGGGCTTTATTTGATGCCTATGCTTTGTTACTCAGCAGTGATAGCTTAGTTAATGGCACATTAAAGCGTATTGCTGAGGGTAACTGGGCGCCGGGGGCCTTACGCGCCACCGTTTTAGAGTATGCCAACCTGTTTGAAGAGATGGACGATCCCTACCTACAAGGACGTGCAGCTGATATCCGCGATTTGGGGCAACGACTTCTAAAGCGTTTGCAGCAAAGCGCAATAGAGCAAAAACAGCACTATGCTGACCATACTATTTTGATGGGTGAGGAAATCAGCGTTTCTCAGTTTTTAGAAGTCTCCCCCGAAAAATTGGCCGGTGTCGTGTCAGTACACGGCACCGGCGCCTCCCATGTGGCCCTGTTAGCCCGGGGATTAGGCATTCCCGCAGTATTTGGTGTCAATAATGTACCTTTGAATCGGCTTATTGGGCGTGAGGTGGTGGTAGATGGGTATTCGGCGCGGGTCTGTATTCAACCCAGTCCGGCGCTGCGTCAAGAATATCTTAATCTTATGGAAGAGGAAGCAGAATTATTCCGGGGTTTACAGGATCTTCGCAATCTACCTGCTGAGACACCGGATGGTCATCGGGTTGAGTTATTAGTGAATGCCGGTCTTTTCGCCGACGTTGCCACAGCGCGGGATGGTGGCGCCGAAGGCGTGGGTCTGTATCGCTCGGAACTGCACTTTTTTTTGCGGGATCGATTTCCCGGGGAAGAGGAGCAGACGACAAATTATCGCCGTATTTTACAAAGTATGGAGCCCCGCCCTGTGGTGTTGCGGACCCTGGATGTGGGGGGTGATAAACCATTGCCCTATTTTCCTATTGAAGAACAAAATCCTTTCCTGGGCTGGCGTGGTATTCGAGTAAGTCTAGATCAACCGGATATTTTTAAAACCCAATTGCGCGCTATGCTACGGGCAGCCACAACATTTTCTAATCTAGCCATTATGTTTCCTATGATCAGTTGTGTCAGCGAATTAACGGAATCGCTGGAGGTATTGCATCAAGCCCATGACGAATTGCAAGAAGATGGCTTGGCAGCCTCATTTCCCAAAGTAGGTATTATGGTGGAAGTACCATCTACTATCTATCAGATCGATATCCTAGCGCGTATGGTGGATTTTGTTTCCATTGGCAGCAATGACCTTACCCAGTATCTGCTGGCTGTAGACCGCAACAATGATCGGGTTGCAAAATTATATGATGGTCTGCATCCAGCGGTTCTACAAGCTATTTACCATACTATTAAACGTGTTCATCAAGCCGAGCGTCCAGTTGGTGTGTGTGGCGAGATGGCTGGCGACCCAGCGGCTGCTTTACTGCTGATGGCGATGGGTGTAGATAATTTGAGTATGAGTTTAGGCAACCTGTTAAAAATTAAATGGCTGATCCGTTCTATTGATTTTGGTTATGCGCAAGAATTACTGCATGAGGTATTAAACATGCACACGGCTAATGTTGTGCGGGAACGGCTTAACCAAGTACTTGATCGACATGGTCTGGGCGGTTTGATCAGAATTGGTAAATAACATTAAAAATAGCGTTGATAAATAGTAAATTAGGGTGTTTATACTAGAATCTATCGCTAAAATGTTAGAAACATAAGCGGTTTATAAAAAATGTATCTGTTAATCTTAATAGAGTATTTGTAAAGCTTGCGGTTTTTGTTCAGGCTAGCTAAAGGGGTCATAGGCAGTGGGCTTCACAAAGAGTCTGCATCAACAAACAGTAATGTTGGTTTTCCAGTGTTGCCTGGACAGTAAAACCAGTTAACAGAACGTTTTTTAGACCATCATTATTACAGGCATTCAGTAGGAGCAGAGGCGGTGACAGACGAAAAAATTGGTAATAACGAGCAGGGGGAATCTCCCGCTGAGCAAGTATTAGCAGTCGGTAAAACAGCTGTGGAAACAGCCCAAGAAGCCATTGCTAAGGCCCAAGAAACCATCGAAAAGATTCAGTCTGAAGGTAATAAAATCCTAGAATCTTTACTCAAAGAAAGTACTAAAATGTTGGGTGAAACCCACAAAATGGCAGGAGGGAAAGTCGAAGAAATGAAAAGTAGAGTCGAAGAAGCTCGCGGTAGAGCAGCAGAAACAGTCGATAATTTAGAACAAATTTTTGAAGAACGAGTTTCTCGCGCCCTTAATCGCTTAGGGATCCCCACCAGTGATGATTTTCAAGCCATTGCCACCCGCTTAGAAGATTTGAACAAAAATGTTCAGGTTCTCATTGAAAGCAAACAGCGCAAGCCGTCCAAACCCGCAGCGAATGTAGGTGGAGAAGACGATTTACAAGCCATTTCAGGACTGGGTCCCGTTTTGGCGAGTAAATTAAACGCCAATGGCCTGATGACCTATAAGCAACTGGCTCAGTTGAGTGATGAAGAAGTAGAGCGTATTGAAACGGACATCATCCATTCATCAGGCCGGTTTGATCGAGAAAACTGGATTGGACAGGCGAAACAGCTGCATCTCAAAAAATACGGTGAACGGCTTTGAGTCGATAAGGTGCTTGGCAAGTCGTGATGGCGGCGTAAGGGATGAGTTTCCTTGAACGGATTTATGCGGTAAACCAATACAATCTCAAGCACTTTCGACCTTTTTTAGTAGCAGGAAGAAAACTAGGTTTTGTCAAACACCTCTTTGCGAAAACGCTGACACGTTGGCAAACGGTTTTTAGGGTTGAAGATGACAGGGTTAGTTTGGCTGCTGATCTAACCACCGCCGCTGCACGTAGCCATGCAGTGGCTGAAGTACTTTGTACGCTGCGCGATGAGGGTGTGGTTCGAGGCTGGCGGGATGAATGCTATCCGGTTAGTAGTTGCTTTAGGGAACCGCCTTATTTCGTCATGGAACGGGCGGCGATCCCTTTATTCGGGATACGCGCCTATGGCATACATATCAATGGTTTTGTCCATGATGAACACGGCATAAAAATGTGGGTTGCGCAACGCTCCCAGAATAAACCCACTGAACCGGGCAAATTAGATCAATTGGTGGCTGGAGGGCAACCGGTTGGGATTGGACTCCAAGATAATGTGCTGAAAGAGTGTTGGGAAGAAGCAGGGATTCCTCCGGAAATCGCCCGTCAGGCAAAACCCGTGGGTGCTATTAGTTACTGCCGAGAAACCTCTCAGGGATTACGGCCCGATGTTATTTTTGCCTTTGATTTAGAATTGCCTGTTGATTTTAAGCCGGTCAATAAGGATGGAGAAGTGGCGGCATTTTTTCTGTGGTCTATGGAACAGGTTATTTCAACCGTTCGAGACAGCACAGCCTTCAAAGTCAATTGTGCGTTGGTGGTGATCCATTTTCTGATAAGACATGGTTTTGTTGACCCAGAGCACCCCGATTATTTGACCGTACTGCAGGGCTTATTATTGGGTTACGATTTACTCAATCAGTGATGCTTAGTTTAGGCATCCATGTCAGGAATAATTTTGCTTTCCAATATACTGATCATGTCTTTCAATTGCAGTTTACGTTTTTTCAAACGCCGCAGTTGTAACTGATCAACGGCTGAGTCATCCGCTAACCGCGAAATAACATCATCTAAGTCTCGGTGCTCCATACGCAGAGCGCCAAGACGGCTTTTGTAGGCTTCTATTTGACTTCTAGTCAAAGGAGTGCTCATGGTTGCGTTACCTTCGCAGATGGAACAACCGTTGCCACCACGAGGTCATTTCACTCGCTACAGGCTTATATGAGGCAAATGGTAGCACCTTTTCTATAAAACGTGTGCGCTGCCAATATTTTTATATTCAATTTGCTAGCGAAGCAAAGCGAACAATGAAACATTAAACCTTATCCAACCAATTGAGCGATGGCCTGCTCAAAGCGTTGTAAACCTTCCTCAATCACCTCATCAGAAATAATCAACGACGGCGCCATGCGGACCACGTCGGGTCCCGCCACTAAAACCAATACCCTATGAGCCATGGCCATTGCCACAAAATCTTTTGCCCGCCCCTGCCAAGCATCCCTCAATTGACATCCCAACAACAATCCCTGGCCACGAATCTCTGCAAAGACATCATACTTTGCATTGAGCGCCTGTAAGTGAGATACCAATAAAGCGTGTTTTTTGTGAACGCCAGCCAATAATTCGGCATTGTTGACCATATCCAAAGTGGCTTCCGCCACCGCGCAACCCAAGGGATTACCGCCGTAAGTAGTACCGTGGGTTCCAACACTCAAACTATTGGCGATAGTCGTGGTGGTCAGCATGGCTGCGATGGGAAAACCACCCCCTAAACCCTTAGCGCTGGTGAGAATATCGGGTGTCACGCCGATACCCATATAGCCATAAAGATAACCGGTGCGACCAAAACCCGATTGGATTTCATCGAAAATCAGCAGTGCCTGATGACGATCACACAGTTCTCGCACACCCTTTACAAAAGCAGGGCTAGGACAGCGAACGCCGCCCTCACCTTGCAGAGGCTCCATGATAACCGCGCCGGTCTTATCGGAGATGGTTTCAGCTAGGGTCGCTAAATCATCATAGGGTATATGGGTGATACCGCCAGGAAGTGGTTCAAAACCTTTTGTATAATTAGGTTGTCCACCCACCGTAACAGTAAATAAGGTACGACCGTGAAAGGAGCGTTGAAAGGCAATGATCTCTCGCTTATCTGAACCAAAATGATCAGCAGCGTATTTACGAGCTAATTTAAGGGCAGCTTCATTGGCTTCCGCCCCCGAGTTAGCGAAGAACACTTTTTCCGCAAAGGTGGCGTCACAAAGTTTTTTGGCGAGCCGTAGGGCAGGTTCATTGGTCATCACATTGCTGACATGCCATAAACGCGCCGCCTGTTCTGTCAAGGCTTGAATCAATTTGGGATGGGCATGACCTAGGCAGGTCACCGCAATACCCCCAGCCAGATCGATGTACTCTTTGCCCTCCTGGTCCCACAGTCGAGAACCTTCACCACGCACCGGAATAGGGGACACTGGCGCATAGCAGGGCACCATAACGGCATCGTAAAGATCACGGGTGATGGGCAATGGTTCAGTCATAAACGGGTTTTCCTTTTTCTAGTCTCAGTTAATCGTTGCTTGCCGTTTACCTTGCGCGGGAAAACAGCTAAGGTATTTGTCGCAATGTCTATTCTGCTATCAACAACCTGACCTATTAATCTCAAAATATGCAGTCTAAAAAACAGCGTCTCAATTTTATCAAGCTGCAAAAACGTCTGCAGCGGAATGTCGGTCGCGCCATCGAAGACTTTAATATGATCGAGGAAGGCGACAAGATCATGGTGTGTCTATCCGGCGGTAAAGACTCTCACACTCTGTTAGATATTTTGCTTAACTTACAGCGCCGTGCGCCGGTAAATTTCGAACTGGTGGCGGTCAATCTTGATCAAAAACAGCCCGGATTTCCTGAGCATGTCTTACCAGATTATCTAACCGCCCAGGACATTCCTTTTCACATTATCGAACGGGATACCTATGGCGTGGTCAAGCGGATTATTCCAGAGGGCAAAACCACCTGTAGCCTATGCTCACGGCTGCGTCGCGGCACCTTTTATGGTTTTGCTAAAGCCCAGGGGATGACTAAGATTGCCCTGGGTCATCACCGGGATGATATCGTTGAAACCCTCTTTCTCAATATGTTTTACCGAGGCCGCCTGCAAGCCATGCCGCCAAAATTACTGAGCGAGGATGGCGCCCATGTGGTGATTCGTCCCTTGGCTTATTGCGCTGAGAAGGATATTGCGGCTTACGCCGAAGTACGGCAATTCCCCATCGTGCCCTGTAATCTATGTGGCTCGCAACCAAATTTGCAACGTAAAGTCATCAAAGAGATGTTAAAAGGTTGGGAGAAAAAAACGCCAGGCCGGATAGAGACCATTTTTGCTAGCCTGCAAAACGTAGCCCTATCTCATTTAGCGGATACTAAGCAGTTTGATTTTAGAAACCTCGGCATAGCCAACCGACCTCTTCAACAATCCCCTATCTGGCTGCCAAGACGTAAGGCGGCGCATCAGGAAGACGCTCTAGAGGACAAAGTATTTGCTAATTATTCTTAATAATTAAACACTTTGCTAAAATCCACCTTGACGCCTTCGCTTTCAACGGTTTCATCATGAAACAGCTTTTCTCCACTTGGAGTCGTCACAAAAATACTTTTACTATGAGGCTCTACGGTCCAGACTACTTTGACACCCGCTTTAACCAGTTGGTTAGCTTTCTCTAACATTTCTTGAATGGTTTGGCTTGAAGAGACAACTTCAATCGCTAGAATAGGTGTGTCTTTCAGTCTTGAAACATCACGAAATAGGTTTGGATGAATTTGGTCTTTAGGGAAAATGGATACGTCTGGTGTCAGGCCATTAGCAATGTCCAGCGTCAATTCTGGTAACGGTTGAATGGTGTTATCCAGGAGCAACTGCCTCAGAATCTGGAGACAAATATAACTGTGATTCAATGAAGGCATGTCTTCAACCGGTTCATGGGAAAGTGTAAGTTCATCTAACATCTTGAACCACTCCTCGAAAAATTAAAAACGTGCTAGCGCGTATAGCCAAGAATATGTTCCATGGCGTGTCCTTCACAATCGATATCTAAACTCATGAAGTGATCGCCTTGGGTTGTCAAACAGCGATAAATAGGTAGCCGATTATCACCGCCATAGGAATGCACCCAACCCACGCTACCCACAATCTCTTGGCCTTCGCAATTGGGGTCAGCCGAGAGCATATGATCCCAGCCGCCTACTAGGCAATTATAGAGATTATGCAGCGGTTCACCCGGTACCGGTCGAGCCGTTGCCCGAAACATTACCGACTCTTCGATAAGCGCCTTCGGATGGGGCGGCGGGCCAACACTCGCCACATTATAGTCTGGGCCTAAGGCAGTACGCGGCGTGGCATAGAATAAGGCATCGCTATAACCCAATATGCCCTTATTAATAGCTGTGGCAGGGTCCTGGCAGGCGGGGTCTAGCGAGATATAGCGATCATTGGTTATGGTGTGGGTGCAACGGTAAACGGGTTGCCGTCCCGCTGCAGACTGATTATAGAGATAACCTATCAGATTGCTTGTCTGAGCTCCCTCACAAGCGGCTTGATTTGATACAAAGCCATCGCCATCCGCTTGACAATGGTAGACAGGCAACTTACCTAGTCCCCCGGTCTTAGAAACTTGCATGATAGGCTGATCGGTAAGGTTTCTAGGGGTGTATCCCGCATAAGCCACATCTCGATCTTGGTCGCTAGTTGTGCTCATCACCGGCATGGCATCATCGGCAGCGCCGAAATCCGTCGTCAGTAACGTAGCAAGACGTTGTTGTCCAGTCCGCGAGGGATGAAAACAATCGATACGGGAGACATCTTCTGGGTAGATGGTCAAATCTTCCATACTTTTAGAAATGCGTAAGTTAACGCCGTTTTGTCCCTGGTATTGACTGACTTTTTGCGCCAGCAGCGTGTTGATAGAGCGCACTAATTGGCGTGCATACTTGCGTTCTTCTGGGGTGGAATAGCTTGCAAGCACACGTTCGCAGGGGCCCTTATCGGGGACTATATCGTCCCAAACCTGTTCCAAAAAAAACTCCACCGCATCGTCTTCACAATCAGGACAAATATCGCAGGCATTGCCAAAGTAGTGCTCGCAAATGGCCTCCTCGGCGTCGTGGCTGATCTCATTGCGATCAAGATCCCAGACACCTTGGCAGGAATGCCAAGCAAAGTGGTCCTGATTGACCATCACATCCCGCATGGCCACCACATCGATAACCTGTGACAGGTAAATCTGCCCGTCAGGTAAACGGGGGATAATATAATCGAGGGTTTCATCCACATACGCTTCAATTTCTGGAATGGTAGCGCGGGGTTCATCAAAACTGTGGCAAACGTCATTGGCCCCCAAGGCAATGACCACTGCTTCCACGTCAGGATCCGCCATTACCCCTTGGGCTTGTTCAAAAGCATCTTTCCATTCGGCCCCGTCTGCTGAAAAATCAACCACATCCCGATAACCCAGCATAGACCGTACTGACCACCATAAGCCGCCGCGGGTTAAACTGTAACCTTCATCTTGATAACCTAACCGTTCCTCAAAGCATTCCACGGTATCTTTAGTGCGGCAGTCATCATAGGAATGGGTGCCACGGCTCATGCTGTCCCCCAGCACACCCAGTTTGCCTGCCTGGGCAGATCCGATCCCTAGCAACAGCAGCATAATGGTCAAGCACCTTAGCCAATGTAATTTCATCGTGTTGCTACCTTTCGATTCTGCGAACAATGATACCATTTACTTAGGACTCACGAAGCTCGTTCCAGAGGACGCCGTAAATACTTCCCTGTAGGCTTGACGACGGCCGTCCAGGCCGTCGACACCTCTTTCACGAGCTACGCAAGTCCTTTTGCGTAAGTCCTGTAAGTATTACTAACGTTTTTAACGTCCTCGCCCAATGGCAGCTAAAGCCACCCGATCAACCAGGCCAGGCGCGATCAGCTTTATCCACCGTCCCAACCACCCGCGCCACGAGGTAATCAATAAACGCTGACGTTTTGCCATGGCGCGTACCATCAGTGCCGCACACTGCTCTGCTGTCATGATTTTTTCATCCCGCAAAGGATTTTCACCCAGCGGTTGACCGTCGCCAGTAAGGCCCCGTTGGCGAATGTTGGATACCACAAAATCAGGCGCAATCAGAGTTACGGTGACACCGCTACCCAGTAATTCTATCCGTAACGAATCAAAAAAACCGAACATAGCGTGTTTACTGGCCGCATAGGCGGTGCGGGTAGGCACGCCGGTTAGCCCAGCCACGCTGGCGACCGCTACGATCTGCCCTCGGCTTTGACGCAGATGGGGGAGGGCATAACGGGTACAGGAGACGCTGCCAAGATAATTGACCCGGAGTAGGTGCTCGAATAATGAAAAATTACTGATATCTTCAAAGGCACTCCACATGGACATACCCGCATTGTTAACCAGTACATCCAAACGTCCAAAGTGGCTGATGGTCTGTTCAATCATCCGGCGACAGGCGCTATCGTCGCTCACGTCCGTGGGCGCTACCAAGGTTTTCGCGCCCAACTGCTCACAGGTGCGGCTCAAAGATTCCAAGCGTTCTCGGTCACGGGCAGCAAGCACTAACTTAGCGCCCTGGGTTGCCAGATTTAAACAAAGCGCCCGCCCAATGCCCTCGGAAGCGCCTGTTACTAGAACAACTTTATCTTGAAAAAACGCCATAAATCCGCCTCAAGGGGCGTTTTACTTTGTCTGTTGCTTAACGAATGTGGCTAGGCTTGTCATCATAGCCGTAGCGCCGCCCAAAGACCACCCGCCATCCACTGGGATGACTGCGCCATTAATGTAATCTGCTAATGGCGAAGCTAAGAACAAAGCGGCATTGGCTAGATCCTCAGGTTTGCCATCACGGCGCAGCGGGACGCTTTCCGTCACCGCTGCCTGGATAGTAGCAGTGGGCGCCAGCCGCGCCATACCCTCTGTTCCGGCAATAGGTCCTGGAATCAGGGAATTTACACGAATACCTTCAGGACCCCACTCCATAGCTAGCACCCGCGTCACCATATCTACACCGGCTTTGGCGGCACATACATGCACCTGCAGTTCCATGGGCAAGAGTGCTTGGGGTGCGGAAATATTGATGATTCGCGCCCCCGGTTTTGTTAAGTAAGGGTAAGCTGATTGAAGAACATGGAAAGTACCCAATAGATCAATATCCACCACCGCTTTAAAACCATTGGGAGACATGCCCAAAGCGGGTGCAGGAAAATTACCCGCAGCCCCTGAAATCAGCACATCCAGGGAACCCCATTGGGCATGTGCGTCAGCCAATGCCTTTTTGACCGTCTCCACATCCCGCACATCCGCGCTAAAACCCAAAACTTTACCACTGCCCTGGGCGGAGAGCTGCTTGATTGCGGCGTCCACCTTGTCTTGCGAGCGACTGGCCACCGCCACGTTAGCGCCATGCCGGGCAAAACCCTCAGCAATGCCCAGGTTGATGCCACTGGTACCCCCCATTACGAAAACCGTCTTATCGGTAAAGTCTAATGTGTATGCCATCTTGCACCTTATTGCCATGAGCGCATTTGCCATTTGGCTGTACCCGTCGTTGTCCTTTGATAGCGACGCGCTCATGTACTCTGTCTATGTACACTGCGCACGTCTCTTTCCTCAGCTACCTTGGTTACGGCTAAAGCGAAAATACGCTGGTTTGCGATTGGAGCCAAAAATATGGAGTTATCTCTTACAGTGTAGCAACGATTTAGGCACCGATGACTCCGTCATCGTCTTTGGTAACCACCACCACTGAAGGCCGTGGTGGCATGTTTTTTTGAAAATCCGGCCAGCGGGTCGCTGGTTTTTTAAAATTTGGGTTTTTTACACCATCCGCGGCGGGGTGTTGTACAGAGAGAAAAAGCGTTTTGTCGTCCGGGGTAAATTCTGGACCGCACATCTCAGCACCAATGGGCACACGGAAAAAATGTTTTGTCAAATAAGCCTCTGCGCCATCTACGGCACAGGCATAGAGACCATCGGAAAACCCTATCCCTGGCCACTGCTTATGATCGGTGGCGACCCATAAATGTCCTTGGCTGTCGAAAGCTATATTGTCTGGCGCCGCGAACCAGCCGTTGGCGCTAACGGCAGGATGGTATTGGGCGCCATGGGCCGGATCATTAGGATTACCGCATAAAATAGGTAATTCCCAGGTGAAGTCAGTGGCCGCATGGTCGATGGCTCGGTCGATGTCTGAGGATGCACCAGCGCCTGGCGGCACCATTGCAATAATGTGGCCGAACTGGTTGTTCGCCCGCGGATTAGCCGCATCCACTTGATCGGCTGCACGGTTGGGGTTCTTGGTTAAGCTGACATAGACGACACCCGTTACGGGATTGGTTTCCACATCTTCCGGGCGGTCCATGGGGGTGGCGCCCATCAAATCAGCGGCCCGGCGCGTTTCGATAAGCACATCGGCTTGGCTATTAAAACCGTTTTCAGGGGTCAAGGGTTCATTACCAAAAATCAACGGCAACCAAGTAAGCCAACCATCATCACGAAATTTCGCCACATATAAGGTACCGTCGTCCAATAAATGCCGATTAGCATCTCGATACGTGGCATCAAAGGGCTTATGGGTTACAAATTTGTAAATATACTCAAAGTAACTATCATCTCCCGAATACACCACCACCCGACCATCAAAATTGATGACCGTGGTAGCGCCTTCATGATTAAAACGACCTAGCGCAGTCCGTTTGATGGGTGTTGAATCGGGGTTATAGGGATTAAACTCCACTATCCAACCAAAGTGGTTGGCTTCGTTGGGTGCTTTTTCTACATTGAAGCGAGGGAAATGTTTGCCCCACCAGGGATAGACAGGGTTATTTTTAATACCATAACGCAGATAATTACGGGCTTCTTTGGTTCTATTGGGATTGCCTGAAAAGTAATAGTGAAAATTTTCTTCCGCAATCAACACAGTGCCCCATGGTGTTTTGCCACCTGAACAATTAGCCAGGGTGCCTATCACACGGTCGCCGGTCGGATCAGCCGGTGTCTTTAAACGGTCATGACCTGCCGCTGGCCCTGACAGCAACATCCTTGTGGAACGGGTGGTGAGACGGCGGTTATAGGGACTGTTCTTTATATAGCTCCATTGCTGACCTTTTTTTTGAACTTCTACAATGGAGTGACCATGGGCCGCCAGTTCCACTTCCACCCTGGCCTTTGTCATTTTCGTCATGACCGTTTTTCTGTTAATACCAGAGAACATCAGGCTTGTATTGGTATACTCATGATTAACACACAACAAACCTCGAGTGGCGTTTTTTGAATTTAAGGGTAAGGGCATAAAGGCGATAAAGTCGTTATTATAGCCAAACTGTTTTTCCTGAGCGTCAGCTGACAACCGGTTCGGGTTAAAGACAGGCGCATCAGCAGTGAGGGGATCGCCCCAACGGATCAATACGACCGCTTGATAATTTTTTGCAACTGCATGGGTCTTGCTAACCCCATGGGCCAGTTCTTTAAAGGTCAATCCTGCGCTAAACGCGGCCTCAGCCCGTGCAAATAAAATAGGCCCCCAAAGACCACTGCCTACCACGGCTGCCGAACTGGCTAAAATACCCTTTATTAGGGTGCGACGGCAAAGCCGTGCTGCGATAATTTCACCGATGGGCTGGGTTTGATGGGGGTTGTTACCAATAGGGTCGCTGGGAATTTGATCATTAAACGTCCTATTGCTGCGGCGTGTCATGGGTTGACCTCATTATAATTAATAATTTTAAAAAGTTGACTATCGTCTAACCTTGCATATAGTTAATCTAGAGTTGAGGCAAAACGTATGTTGAAAAGCAAATCGCCTAATAGATTCCCTGTATATTTATGTATGGTACAACTAACTAAATAACCCTTGAAGTCACTTTTTTGTAAACTCATTTTGTTGTTTTCAGCAAGTCGTATAATGTTTTATGAGTTATGCGATATCTTCTAACCTGCTAAATTAAGGTCAATGTATGAAACGGTTACTTCTAGGTGGATTATTGGCGTTAGGCGTGAGTGTTGCTCAAGGGCATTTCCAAGAACTTATACCATCTACTGATATAGTGACTCAAGAAACCGGTAAGGCTGTTGAGTTAAGCATTATTTTTACCCATCCCATGGAGGGAGGGCCGGTGATGGAAATGGAGGAGCCGGTTCAATTTGGTGTATTAGTCAATGGCGAGAAAAAAGATTTAAAAGCTACCCTGGAAGCAAAAAAGGTAGATGGTAAAACCACCTATACAACCACCTATGATGTTGAAGCGCCGGCCGATTACGTTTTTTATATTGAACCTGCCCCCTATTGGGAACCCGCTGAGGAAAAATATATCACTCACTATACTAAAGTTGTGGTGGACGCTTTTGGCGCCGAGGAGGGCTGGGATACGCTAGTGGGCTTCCCGGTTGAAATCGAGCCGCTGGTGCGTCCCTATGGACTTTGGGCAGGCAATCTGTTTCGTGGGGTGGTCAAGCAAAACGGTGAACCGGTGCCTTTTGCCGAGATTGAGGTGGAATACCGCAACGCTGATGGGGAAGTGACCATCCCTGCAGAGCCTTTTATTACCCAAGTCATCAAGGCTGATGCTAACGGCGTTTTTAATTACGCCATGCCCCGCGCTGGGTGGTGGAGTTTTGCTGCACTCATCGACGGTGAGCCCAGACAAGGGCCTGATGGGGAGGAAGTAGGGCATGAACTGGGTGCGTTGATGTGGGTAAAAACCACAGCCATGCAATAGGAGAAAGAAAACCATGCATATTGTTGATGGCGCCTTGTCTTTACCCGTCCTGATCGGCGGTGGAGCACTGACCACCGCAGGGGTAGCCGTTGGCTTACGCAGTCTGCAGCCTGAGCATATTCCCCGGGCCGCCATGCTAAGCGCGGTTTTCTTCGTCGCCTCGCTGATCCATGTCCCCTTTGGGTTTAGCAATGTACACTTGGTACTCAATGGCTTACTAGGGATTATGCTAGGTTGGGTAGCCTTTCCTGTGTTACTCATCGCTTTACTGCTGCAAGCGGTATTCTTTGGTTTTGGCGGTCTCCTGGTGCTGGGGGTCAATACCTTCAATATGGCGTTACCCGCAGTGATCTGTTGTTATCTTTGTCGGCCCGGTCTACGCAGTGGTAACCCAACCTTGGGCTTTTTGTGGGGTATGCTGGCAGGCGCCCTTGCTGTGTTGCTGTCTAGTTTAATGGTGGGTTTGTCCCTAGCGCTGAGTGGCCAAGAGTTTCGTTTAGCAGCGCACTTGGTGGTCCTCACCAATTTACCGGTGATGGCTGTCGATGGCTTACTGACCGGCGCCGCCGTGGTATTGATGCAGCGGGTTAAGCCGGAGGTGTTTCAAACTCTGGCCCGTGTGCCAGTGGCATAGAGAAGCCGCAAAATGCCCATTCGTCTGTCGTTGATTATCTTGCTCGGAATAGCGAGCGCAGCGACTCCTTTCACTGTCATGGCTCACAAAATCAAGGTGTTTGCCACTGCGCAAGGAGATACAATAACCGGCTATGCTTATCTAAGCGGTGGGGTACGGGTCAAGGATGCAGCGGTGCGCATCATGGCTGCCGATGACACGCTATTGGGAGAAACCGTGACTGATTCTAGTGGGTCCTTTCTGTTTCAGACGAAAGACCCACTAGATCATCGTATTATCGTCGATGCAGGTGGTGGCCATGTGGCTGAATTTACGGTCAAGGCCAGTGAGTTAACCGGGCTAACGCCTTCCAGTACGGCTTCCCCGGCCGTTCCGGTTGACGACAAACCGCCTTCCCGGTCTGAAGAAATCACCCTTTCAACCACTGGGCTACAAGCCGTTATGGATAAAGCCGTTGCCCGCCAGCTGCGACCTTTGCGAGAACAACTGGACGCTTATCAAGCCGAGCTGCGCTGGCGCGACGTATTGGGTGGCATCGGCTATATTATAGGTATTGCCGGGGTCGCCTTTTATTTTCTCGGACGTCGTCAACAACTCCCTTCAACCTAACAAAAGACTCTCCATGAACGCCATTCCTGGATTTATAGCAGGCAACCAAAACTCTGCTATTTCTGCTGAGCCGGCAAGCATTATTCACCGTCTCGATCCCCGGGTGCGGGTGTTGATGAGCAGCGTCTTTGCAGTGATTGTCGTCTTAGGTCAGGATATGGCCATGTTGACGGCTGCCTTAACGATGGCCTTGGTCTTAGCCGTTTCAGCGCAGCTTTCCCTCACCGTTACTTTACGGCGGATGGTGGCGATGGAGTTATTTATTGTCGCCATGCTGTTGACGCTGCCCTTTACCCTGCCCGGCGAACCCTTGTTTCAATGGGGGCCGTTAACGGCCAGTGAAGAAGGTGTGCTACGTGCACTTATCATCGTTTTAAAAGCTAACGCCGTTATTTTGGTGGTGTTAACGCTGGTGGGCACCCTAGAGGTCACTACCCTGGGTCATGCCTTGCATCATCTGCGCATACCCGTAAAATTGGTTCATTTGCTGCTTTTTACGGTGCGTTATATCAGCGTGTTACAGCGGGAATATCAGCGCTTGCGTTTAGCCATGACAGCCCGCGCCTTCGTGCCCCGCAGCAATTGGCATACCTGGCGCAGTTATGGCTACTTGATAGGCATGTTGTTGGTGTGCAGTCTAGAACGCTCGGAACGGATTCAGGCGGCCATGTTGTGTCGTGGTTTTCATGGTCACTATTATCTGTTGGATCACTTCGCCATGACCCGGCTGGACTGGTTTTTTATGCTAGGTTTTATGGGTTGTTCGCTGGCCTTGATCGGGATAGAAATCGCTTGACGGAATCCCTTTTTGAGCTGTGCGATATTCGCTACGGTTATGCCACCGAGCAGCCCATTTTAAACGGTGTTGATTTTTGTCTCGCGCCGGGTGAGCGCGTCGGGTTGGCGGGTCCTAATGGCAGTGGCAAAACTACCCTACTGCATCTGATGGTGGGTCTTCATAAACCCCATGCCGGACAAATCCATGCCTTTGGCAGACGCCGTGAAACCGAGGCGGACTATAGAGAAGTGCGCAGCCAGGCGGGTTTGTTATTTCAAGACCCTGATGACCAGCTCTTTTGTCCCACGGTGGCAGAAGACGTGGCTTTTGGACCCCTAAATCTAGGTCATAGTCGCGAGACTGTGGGTCGTCTGGTACAAGAAACCTTGGCCGCTCTTGAGCTACAAGGTTTTGAAGCACGTATCACTTATAAACTCTCGGGCGGCGAAAAACGGTTGGTGTCGTTGGCCACGGTACTCGCCATGCAACCTCAGGTGTTGCTCCTGGATGAACCCACCAATGCCTTGGATGCCCAAACCCGGGAACGGTTGATCCGAATCTTGCAAAATCTTCCCCAAGCCATGGTCATCGTGTCCCACGATGCTGATTTCTTGGCTCAATTAGCCACTCGCATGGTGCATGTTAGGGATGGTCGGTTGGTGTCGATTTAATCCACCGAGATTGACTTGGCTTTCTAGCGTTTTTGTCACCCAAAGGGACTTTTACAACACGGAAAGTTTCCGGCACTGTTAAGGATGAGTCATCCACCAAGAGATGACGAATGCGGCTCTCTGTGAGGGCGACGCTGTTGCCAATGACAGTCAAATTAAGGGGCGACTCTAAGTTTTCCATCAGTATATGAATGGTATGAGGTACCTGGCTTGATAAATCGATAGCCAGCAGCTTACCTTCACCGCTTTGCACGGCTCCTTCCAAAACCAACAACCGTCCATCGGATGCAAAGGTAAGACCGTCTGGATTTTCGAGTTTGCGGGCTAATGGTAGCGGCGTGACCTGGATTGGTGTGCCGTCTAAGCCTGGCTTGACCCGCAGCAGCGCACCGTCGCTGTATAAGCCAATGATGAGATCACCGTTAGGGGCAACCGCAATACCCGCGGGTCCCAAATCTCCCGGCGCCATCAAGGGATCGCTAGCCACTGTTTCAAATGGCGCCCCCGGTTTCTTCAAATGCAGTACTCGATCCCGCACACTATCGGTAATATAGACGCCGCCTCGGCCATCGAGGGCAATATCGTTTGCGAAGCCTGCCTCTGGCATGGCCGATGACCAAACCACCTCACTCCGGGATATATCGATGGCGGCGATCCGGTGGGGTCGGCGTATGATCTCACCGTTCACCTCTTCACCTAGAAAATCAGGCGATGCGACCCACAGCAGTTTCGTCAACGGATCGAACCGCAACGACGTGCCTGCGAATACATCATCTGTCGCTCGAAATACAGTGGC
Source organism: uncultured Candidatus Competibacteraceae bacterium (assembly GCA_964527085.1). Classification (GTDB taxonomy): domain Bacteria; phylum Pseudomonadota; class Gammaproteobacteria; order Competibacterales; family Competibacteraceae; genus CAYRGG01. The sequence continues at coordinate 4,721 of CAZGON010000043.1, read as the reverse complement.
GATGACCCCGTCGGGAGCTATGCTCAAAATATCGCCACTGGTCACCGAGCCAATGTAAAATGTCTTATCTGGCCTATGGGTGATGCCATTGGGATAGGCAAAGTCCGCAGGCAGCTCAATACTATGGGGTTCACTCTGTTGTGCTTCTGCAAATCCTACACGCGTCACCCCGGCAAACAAAGTAGCGCCCAACATCGGGCAGAAAAACCCCCACATGATTACTGTCTTAAAGCGCATAATAATTAACCCCGCTGTCCTGGTATCGTGTAGCCGCCGTCCACAAGAATGGTCTGGCCAGTGATATTTGCGGCGCGGTCGGATAGTAAGAATGCAGCGAGCTGCGCCGTCTCGCGCGGTGTGCCCATCCGTCCGATGGGATGGGACTTACCGAAAGCCGCGAGCATGGCTTCATCCTGTTGAAAGGCTTCCCGTGTCATGGCCGTGTCGATACCCCCAGGATTGATGTTATTAATGCGGATACCCAGAGGGGCAAGCTCCAGCGCGGTCGGCCGCAGAAGTCCATCGAGTCCAGCCTTCGAGGCAGAATATACCGTCGAACCCATCAAGCCGCCGACAGCCAGCCAAGACGAGGTGTTGACGATGGCGCCGCCGCCCTGTTCCGCCATGTGGGCAGCTTGAACCTGCAGCGACATCCAGACAGCCTTGAGGTTGGTGGCGATGGTGTGATCCCAATCAGTTTCGGACTGCTCAAGCATCGGCACAAAGTGTCCGATTGTGCCGGCGTTGTTAAAGGCGAAATCGAGTCGCCTGAATGCCGCAACGGTCTCCTGGACGATGCGTTTGTGATCAGCCGATAGGGTGACATCGGCTTGAATAGCCACCGCTTCGCCGCCACCCGCGTTTATCCTTGCAACTAATTCGTTGAGCTTATCAACCCGGCGAGCTACTACGGCAACTTTCGCGCCCTCTTCAGCAAAAAGCGCTGCTGCCGCCTGGCCGATTCCTGAACTCGCGCCGACAATGACACCTGATTTTCCGCTGAGCAATCCCATGATCACGTCCTCCAATAAGGCAATGGAGTGAAAATTATAGGGATAAGATTCACAAAGATAATGTCACCTAAATGCGCTTCTCTATTGCACTGGGTGCAATTATACTTCCGTTATGTCTCTCGCAATGCTTGCTCACACCGACAATGATCGCGTCGCTCTGTTGCGCGCCTTTGTTGAAAGTGCGCGCCGGCTGAACTTTGCTAAGGCGGCCCAAGAACTAGGGCTGACGCCATCGACATTGGGGCGACGCATCCAGCGACTGGAAACGCAGCTCGGCGTTGCGCTGTTCGTGCGCACCACACGGCGGGTAGCTTTGACCGAAGCGGGTACGATTTACCACGCACACTGTGAAGAGATACTGGTGGCCTTAGAAGAAGCGGATGCGGCAGCAGCCTCCCTCGGGAACAAGGCAGTAGGGTTACTCCGGGTTTCTGTCCCATCGACTTTTGCGCGCCTGCATCTAACGCCCGCCCTGCCGGAGTTTCTTGAGCAGTACCCTGACATTCGGCTCGACATTACCTACACAGACCAGTATATCAACGTGGTGGAGCAACGCATCGATGTGGCGGTTCGAATTGGTCAATTGACGGACTCTACGTTGCGAGCCAGGCGACTCGCGCCGAATATCCGACGGCTCGTGGCGTCACCGCACTATCTCGCCCAAGCAGCGTCCCTTAAAATGCCAGAGGACCTGTTAAAACATCGCGCCTTACATTTCTCGTTTCTCGGCGGCGGCGATGCTTGGATACTCGAGCGCGATGGCAAAGAGCAAACCTTTCCCATTACGCCTTATTTGCGGGCCAACGACGCGCTAGCGCTATTTGAAGCGGCGCTCGCAGGACAAGGTATCGCTCTGCTAGCCGACTTTATCACTGGACCAGCGCTTGATGATGGTCGACTCCTACCCGTTTTGACCGAGTGGACGGTTCCCGAGACCGGCATCTATGCGGTTTATGCCAGTTCTAGCTTTATGCCATCTAAGACACGGGTCTTTATCGACTTCCTCGTTGAGCTGATGGCGTCGACAACGCCTTGGCTTGGTACGAAGGATGAACTGTTAGGGTTCTAGAAACGGATTGACGATAACCAGATCTTTTATTTGTTACAAATACCATAAGTCCTGGCCTGATTGTTGTACCGCAATCGCTTTCAATCGCTACAGTTATTGACGATTTAATTCTCATTTGGTCAGCGACAGAAGTCAAAGAATACGGGCAAATACGAAGGTGCAACCGGTAGTCTTGAAGTGACGTCCATTAATGGTTTCGATAGGGGTGATGGCCAGTTGATGGTAAAGACATAGTTTTAATCCAACCAAAAAATAACAATAGATCTTATTCAACTAGATTTTAGCAAGACTAATTATCGGCCATTTTTTGCTCGCCCCCTTAGTACGCTCGTTCCTTAACGTCAAGAGACTACCAAAATGACAGAAAAAACCCCTAGCGCAACTCAAACCAAAGCATGGGTGCAGAACTATTTTAAAGCAACCTAGAGCAGTGATGCCAAGGTTTGGTTCTCAACGTTTTCCAAAAATGCAGTGGTCGAAGATCCGGTCGGAACACCCCCCCTTCGATCAAGCGACGCTATCCTGGCTCAGGGTGAAAACTTTGTGAATGCTTTTGACACGGTGGGTCTTTATGAAAGCTTCATTCACGTCACTGGCAACGAGGCTGTTGCAATGTGGACGGGCAAAGCCGTGACAAAGGACGTTCAGGCAGTCACCTTTGAAGGCATCGACCTATTTGAGTTTAACGTTAACGGTAAGATCACGCTATTACGGGGTTTTTGGACGCCACCACCATAGAAAAACGGTTGGTGAACACATACTTTAAAGACTAAAGCCTCACCATTCTGATGACTTGTCCGAACGACTTGCTTAATTCACCCCATCAAATTGGACTTCAGATTATCAGGTCTAGAAATAAAGCGTGCAGGTTGAAAAGCTTTGAGAGAGGAAGTAACAATTCTAGATCTGACACTTATAACGTTGCATACTAAAGCAGGCGGGATCATTTATGGTTTGCATAGGAACAATGCCTAACCAAGGCTTAAACTCGAACGCCGCAAACGCAAAAGGCCCGGCGCGAGATTGAACCCCCTGTTAGCCGTTACAAATTAAGTATATTTTCAGGCAGAGGCGACTATGTTGACAAGAGACAAGCTTGTTCAATTGTTACAAAAAGAACGAGCCTATCTGGCCGCCGAGTTTGGAGTCAGCAAGATCGGGCTATTCGGCTCATATGCTAAGGGTCAACCTGACGAAACCAGCGATATTGATATTTATGTGGAGTTTGAGCATCCGATTGGATTTCGGTTTCTCGATTTGGTTGACTATTTAGAAGCTGTTTTAGGTCATAAGGTTGATGTTCTGACGCCAGCCGGGGTTGAGAATATTCGTATCAATCGAGTGGCGAAAAGTATTGCTGAAAGTATTGTTTATGTTTGAGCGGACAGATCGAGAATTTTTAAATGACATCCGCGAAGCCATCCAGCGTATTTCGGCTTACGTGGCGGGTGTCGAGTATGAGTTTTTTGTGAAGGACACCAAAACATAAGATGCTGTCATTCGCAATCTGGAGATTCTAGGTGAAGCCACCAAAAACTTATCGGAAGAGTTCCGTGCCACTCATACCGGCATTCCATGGAAGAGCATGGCTGGAGCTCGAGATCGATTAATCCACCATTATTTTGGCGTCAACCTGGACATTGTATGGCAAATCGTCAGTACCGAACTACCCAAAGTTACTGAGCAGTTTCCCAACACAGACGAAGAGAGTGGCGATAATGGCGGCCAACAAACCCTTTAAGTCAAACCGCCTCTTTCCTTTCCCAAGCCACCCCGAGGCAAAGGTGGCCTTGCTGCCAGCGCTGGATTGTGACTACATAGGTCTGACCAATACCGGGAGTTTCAGCACATGCCTAACCTTTAGACCCGCCAGCTGTCCCAGCTCATCACGGCAGGTCAAAAAGCGCAAAAACTACCTTTTACCTGCCTCGCCGATGATTTCCAGCAAACCTGTGACCCGACATATGGCTCGTTGAGCGCCTTCGGCCTTCGTTGCCGTTGCAAAAGTTGGTTTTCAAAAAACCGCAAGAAACCGCAAACTCGCGCAAGAAACCGCAAACGTAAATCCCGCCTTTGCCCTATGCTATGTCTCTTAATTCTTAATACACCGGTCAGCCCCTAGGTGGCAGCTCAGTGATAGCTTTCCTGAAGTTGCACGAGGAACTGACGCTGGTCAAATAACAGGCATTTAGCTGACAGATAGCCATGGAGACAGTGAACGCTTGAAGACCCTAAGGTTCAAATGCTTTATCTACCGCATCGGTAACGCACCGTGACCGACCCGCAGCTGGTGGTTCAAGGTTTACTGCGGGTGTTGGCCGATATGGAAGTATTACTGGCCAAGACGCGCCATACCGGATGGCGGTGTCAAAGCGAGGGCAGCGAGGAGTTCGACAGGCTACTGCACCAGAAGCGCCTGCTGCGCCGGTCAGATCATCTGGTGCGCACCATCCACCGACTGGGCGGACAGCTACCGCCGAGTCCTACGGGGTTAGCACGGATGTCGTCGTTGAATGCCGCCGCCGAGGTGCAGGGCGTCGATGCCATGATCGCGAGTTTAGCGGAAGATCATCGGCTCATCGTGGCTGATATTTGTGTGATACGCGAACTGCTGGCCCCCTTACGGCCGCCTTCGGTAG
>CAZGON010000042.1:18558-22930 GCA_964527085.1 uncultured Candidatus Competibacteraceae bacterium | reverse complement strand
CACCCCATTTTATCAAACTACTTCAATCGGTTAAATGTTTTTCAGGAACGACTAGTTAGTGGGTCTAAGTATACCCATGTCAACCTACTAGAGACAAGCCCAGTCAATATTCTGAAACAAATCGTCAAGCTTTGGAGAGCTTCTTGCTACCGCTAGAGATTTGTGCGTTTGATGCCGCTGCTGCATCGAGTTACAGCTATCTGCGAGCAGCCTTGGAAAAACAAGGCTCACTGGTAGGTCCGCTGGATATGATGATTGCTGCTCATGCCCAAAGCCTTTCGCTAATACTGGTAACCAATAATGTACGAGAATTTCAGCGGGTGAGTGGGTCAAGCTCGCCCAGGAACAGGACGCGGCAATCGTCATGGTTACCCATGACAAGAAAATCTTCGATCACTTTGATCGTATCTTTCACCTACGAGACGGCGTATTGGATGGATTAGAAAGTCAAGCTGTTTAACGGCCATCAAAACTGACAGATTCGCTCCTGCGTTCCAAAGCAGTAGGGTCTACAACTCGGATGCAGGCACGCTCAACCTAAAACGTCACATATTGATTATTTCCATCACTTTGCTTTAACGACCTGTCACAACCGCCATCTTATTAAATTCTTCCAATATCGCTACTGTAAAAACCAGGTGAGGGCATAGTTCTTTACCTGTTTTATATCCTTTACCCATTGGGTAATTAACACACTGAAAAATTTAGGAATAAAAGCATGCAAAATACTTTAAAGATAGCTATGGTAATTCTTTTAATGGCCCTTTTCTCAGTCATGGCCAATGCAGAACCTGTCAACATCAATACGGCAACCGCTAAAGAAATAGCAATAGCTATAAAAGGTGTTGGAATTAAAAAAGCTAATGCCATTGTCGATTACCGGGAAAAAAATGGTCCCTTCCAAACCATCGATGAAATCACCAAAGTATCCGGTGTTGGCATCAAAACCTTGCAGCAGAATCAGGGAAATTTAACCGTAGACACATCAACCACTACGACGGCTAATACGCAAAAAACCTCTAAGACAGACAAAAATACATCTGGATCAAAAACCTTTTAAACGATGACTTAGAAAAAGTTTTTGATCAAAGCAGTCCCGGAAAAAGTAATAAATCGAAGCGAATAATAATTTAACTATCCCAACCACCAGTGGTTACATTTTTAAATAATTACCTACGTCAAGCACCAAAATCCTACAACTGAATAACAGGCAAACAAAGTCTTTAGCGCTAGAGCGTTTTCGCTTTGGCTGTAACCAAGGCAACCGAGGAGAGACGCGCGGAGTGTACACCTAGTACATGAGCACGTCGATGCCGAAGGCTAACGACGGGTACGACCGAACGGGGAATGCTTTAAATAGCATACCCTTTTTAAAAGATTAGATTATCTTTCCAACTGCAATGCACTGAGCCTACCGCTGTTGCTTAACACATAAAGGATGTTATCGCGAACCACAGGCGCAGCAGCAATGCCCTCGTCGTCAGTTTGAACTCGGCCCACCAATCTACCGTCGGTGGCATCTAGCCAATGCAGATAACCTTCAAAGTCACCGACCACCACATAGCGACCATTGATTATGACGGGCGTTGATAAAGAACGTCTATTTAACGCTGTTTGCTTCCACAACGTACCACCACTGCGCCGATCCAAAGCCCATACCGTGTCATTGTCGTCGGTGATATAGACCTGTCGGGTATCGACGTCCAAACCACTGTAACTAGAAAAATCACGACTCCATAGGGTATTACCATTCTGTAGATCGATAGCGGTTACATTACCCTGGTAGGTAACGATATACAGCACGCTATCCACAACTCGCGGCTCCGCATCGATATCCACTAAACGCTCTAGCTCAGTACGCCCCTGGGGCGGAGCGATGCGCTTTTCCCAAACCGGTGTACCATCTCCTAACGACAACACCAATAGTTTGCCGGTGTCTAAACCGCTGATAGCCACCCCCTGCGCTACTAAAGGCGCTGCCGTACCACGTAGGGTTAATGCCGGTACAGTATAGGTATATATCCAAAGCTGTTCCCCCGAATCAGCATCCAAACCAATAAACCGGCCATCGATAGTACGCACCACCACGACGCCCTCGGCGCCCTGGGGCACTGCCAGGATTTCGCTGGAAGCGCGAGCCCGCCATACTTCTTCTCCATCGGCTGCCTGGAGCGCCACGACCTGTCCTTGATCGGTGCCCACTAGCACCAAATCATCAATAAACCCCACACCGGCGGTAATAGATAAGCCAGTATCAACTTTCCAAAGCAACTCACCATCATTGGCATCCACCGCTACCACAAGACCATCATAACTGGCAGCATATACCCGTCCTGTCTGAATCACTGGGACCAATTTGACAAAAGCGCCTTGGGTGCCCGCACCCACGTCCACATCCCACAGTTTCTGCACCGGAAGTGAATCAGCGATTGGCTGTAACTCAGCAGGCGGAGCTACGTTATCGGAGCCCGCCAAATAACTGTTTATCCAACCACAACTTGTACAGCTCAACAGCAAACCAATGCCTAGCAGATGTCGCCACATAGGCTGATTACCCCTCAGAATCCTGAACAACCGGTAAATTATTCAGCTTCATTTGTACTTGCATATTGCTAGCATCCACAGCCAATGCAGCCTGATAAGCTAGACGCGCTTTTTCCACTTGGTTTTGCGCCAGATAGGCGTCTCCCTTAAGCTCCTCCACTGCGGCTTTGAAGCTTAGGTTATTAACCTCATTCAATTGCTGTTGCGCCTCGTCATGTTGGTCTGCCACCAGCAATACCTGAGCCAGCCGCAGTCTGGCGATATCTTTAAATTCCTGCAAACTGGCATGATCCACCACCCATTCTAGATGGTTAAGGGCGGTCGCATTATCATCTTTTTCCAGGCTACTCTTAGCGAGCTTAAACGCTGCTAAGACTGCATAAGCAGAGCCAGAAAAATCATCCTGCAATTGCCGTCCTGTTTGTTCAGCTTGGGCAAATTTATCCTGGCGGAGCGCCTCATTGAGTTTGTCATAATGCAGAGAAGCTTCTTCGGCACGGTTGTAACGGTAGGATGTCCAATATTGCCAACCCATGACAGCCACCACCCCGATGACGATACCCGCTATGATGGCGCCACCGTTCGCCTTCAACCATTTTTTTATCGTTTCAACTTGTTCTTCATCGGATACATAGTGATCCATCGTTGATCTCCTGAGCTTCCCAAGGGGTGGGATATTTAAGCTTGTTCGTCAAACAAACGAGTTTTGAAAAATTCCGCCAGTTCCGCTTGCGAGATACTCACTTGTTCGCTCTGTTGCCGGAGTGGTTTTACCGTAACGTTATTGGCTTTTACTTCATCCTCTCCCAAAATAAGCGCAAACTCCGCCTCACTCCGATCAGCTCGTTTCAGTTGCGCTTTAAAACCGCCACCACCACAATTGACCTGTAACCGCATCATGGGTAGATGATCCCGGAGGGTTTCCGCCAACAGCAACCCATGACCTTCAGCATTTTCACCCACCAGCACCAGATACCCATGGGGTTTATGATCGGCGCCTTTATAACCCGCATCCACTAACATACCGATGAGGCGCTCTAACCCTAAGGCAAAACCGATAGCGGGGGTAGGACGTCCACCCAACTGTTCCACCAAACCATCGTAGCGACCACCGGCACAAACGGTTCCTTGCGCACCGAGCCGATCAGTGACCCATTCAAACACGGTGCTGTTGTAATAATCCAGCCCCCGCACCAACCGCGGATTAACCTCATAAGCAATGCCATTGCCATCCAGTAGTTTCTTTAAACCGTCAAAATGGGCTTGGGAATCCGCATCTAGATAATCCATTAATAATGGCGCTTCGGCTACTAACTCTGCCATGGCAGGGTTTTTTGTGTCCAAAATACGTAACGGATTGCTGTGCAGACGGCGTTGACTGTCTTCATCCAAGGCTTGCCAGTGGGTTTGAAAATACGCTACCAATTGTTCCCGGTGGGCGGTCCGGGCCGCTTTTGAACCTAACGAGTTTAGTTGTAATGTCACATCCGCTGTTATGCCAAGACGTTTCCAGAGCCGCGCTGATAGGCAGATAATTTCCGCATCGATGTCGGGTCCTGTTAAGCCGTAAGCTTCTGCGCCAATCTGATGAAATTGTCGATAGCGACCTTTCTGGGGTTTTTCATGGCGAAACATAGGACCCATATACCAAAGCCGCTGGGTCTGATTGTAGAGTAACCCGTGTTCCACACACGCCCGCACACATCCTGCGGTACCTTCCGGGCGCAGGGTCAGGCTATCGCCATTACGATCAATAAACGTGTACATCTCTTTTTCCACCACATCTGTCACAGCACCGATGGAACGGACGAACAGGTCTGTTTTCTCG
>CAZGON010000042.1:13414-18548 GCA_964527085.1 uncultured Candidatus Competibacteraceae bacterium | reverse complement strand
AATGGGCAGACGAATTTCCCGGTAGCCATAAGCGTTGAGAATATCCTGAGCAGCCGCCTCCACAGCGGCCCAAATGGGCGTGTACTCAGGCAGAGCATCATTCATGCCACGGATTGCTTGCAAATTTTTTGTCATGGCTGAGATTTACAATGGGTCGCTTGGACGAACCTTCGCCGTCCTAAAGATTAAATAGATTTATTGGGATTGAAGTCGACGCGCTACATCAGAATCAGCAAACCGGGATAACAGCAGTTGGGTATATTTTTGCCGTGTGGCGGTATCGCCTAACTTGTCTTCAATACTAATACCTAACCACAAACTTTCTGGATTATAGCCCGACTGGTCATGATAACGTTGCAGAAAGGCGCGGGCCTTAAGATAGTCGCCAGTGCCGTAGTAAAGGTCAGCTAGCCGGTACAAGGTGTTTGCATCATTGGGTCTTAACGCTAAGGCTTTGCGTAAATAGTCGTCCGCCCGCTGCTGATCTGGAATTTTGAGGGTACAGACAGCGGCGCTGAGGTAAGCTCTATAGGCAAGGTCCGCACCGCCCTCGGCTGGCTGTTCGGCAAGCGCCACATAAGTCGCCTCTCCCTGGCGTGGTTTACCATTGGTACATAAGAAATGGGCGTAATTAAGTTTTGCGGTAACAAAGTCCGCATCCAGATCCACGGCTTGTTGAAAATGGTTTTCCGCAAGAGTGTCTTGGTTAGTTTCATCATACAGCACGGCAATGGCGTTATGAGCCACCGCTGAATTTTCGTCATAAGCCAGGGATTTTTTGAGTTTTTCTAGGGCGACGCCAAAATTGCCTTGGGTCATATAGCGCATCCCCAACTGCAGGTTGAGCTCTGCTACTTCTGAGTCAGATTCAACGGCGCCTGAACCCGAAAGGTTGGCGCACCCATTGACTGCCAACGCAGACACTGTCACTAAAATACTACCCGTTAACCGTTTCATGGTTACTCATCTACTGACTTAACTGGCAAGTCGAGCAGCTGTCCGCGCTTGCCGCCGACCACGATCTTGCACCTTGCCGGCCAACTGACCACAAGCGGCGGCAATATCATCACCCCGGGTTTTGCGGGTAATGGTCGTCACATTATGGGTCAACAGAATAGTGTGAAAACGCTCTATTACCGCCGGGCTAGAACGCTGATACTGGGCGCCGGGAAACCCATTAAAGGGAATTAAATTGACTTTAGAAGGTATCCCCTTCAGCAATTTAACAAGGGCGCGGGCATGGTCTTCACTATCGTTTACCCCGGCCAACATCACATACTCCCAAGTAATTGATCGGTAAGGTTTATCGGCAATATAGTGCTGACAAGCTTCCAGCAACGCCGCGATAGGATATTTCCGATTCAGGGGCACTAATTCATTGCGTAGTTCATCGTTAGGGGCATGTAAAGACACAGCCAGACTCACATCCGTCATTTCCTGTAACCGATAGAGGGCTGGTACAACCCCTGAGGTGCTTAAGGTAATCCGCCGTTTAGAAAGCCCAAAGCCCAAATCGTCCTTCATCAACGACATGGCCTTGACCACGTTCTCCAGGTTTAGTAGGGGTTCGCCCATCCCCATTAAAACCACATTGGTGATCCGGCGTTTGCCCTGGGTTTTGTCCAGCAGCCAGCGGTTAGCCTGCCAGACCTGGGCGATTATTTCAGCGACCGTCAGATTGCGATTAAATCCTTGTTGCGCAGTGGCGCAAAATGAGCAATTGAGGGCGCAGCCGACTTGAGAGGATACACAAAGGGTATCTCGTTCAGGCTCAGGTATAAAAACCGTCTCAATACAGTTACCGCTGTCCAATTGCATAAGCCACTTATGCGATCCATCTTGGGAAGTTTTCTCCAAAACCACCGGGGGTATACCTAATTCCGCCAAAGACTTAAGACGTTCCCGCAGAGACTTGCTTAAATTAGTCATGGCGTCGAAGGTGGTGACCCCTTCGTGGTAAATCCACTTCATTACTTGAACAGCCCGAAAAGGCTTCTCGCCCAGAGACACAAAAAACGCCTCTAAATCGCGCTGCTCTAAATCAAGCAAATTACATTTTTCAACTGTCATTAGCGAGTCCGTGGCCAGACGCCACCGTCACCAAAGAAAAAGGCGATTTCCGTGGCTGCTGTATCAGGACCATCGGATCCATGCACCGCGTTTTCTTCCACGGTTTCCGCAAAGTCCGCACGGATAGTCCCCGGCGCTGCCTTTTGAGGATCTGTAGCGCCCATAATTTCACGGTTTTTGGCGATAGCGTTTTCGCCTTCCAAAACCTGCACCATTACTGGACCTGAGGTCATAAAGTCCACCAAGTCTTGAAAGAAAGGCCGCTCGCGATGCACAGCATAGAAACCTTGCGCCTGCTCTTGGGTCAGATGAAGCATTTTGGCGGCTATAATACGTAAACCACCGTCTTCAAAACGGCTATAAATTTTACCGATGATATTTTTGGCCACCGCATCGGGCTTAATAATAGACAAAGTACGTTCCACGGTTAAAGTCTCTCCGCAATGTAAAGTGCAAACCCGCTATCGTGCTACCCTTAGACCTTAGAGTAGCGTTCATTGAGCGCGCCAGTCTATCACATTCACTAGCGTTAGTTTAATAACCCAAAGATTTCTGTGCGTAGCAACAAGCGCTCTGCCCAACGGCGATGGGTAGCGGGTTCACACATTTGTCCGGCGTACTGAAACACCGCCGAGGCAGCGGGATCAAGGATACGTTTTGCCAGCTCCTGGTCTTCCGGCATCACTCTATACACCGCTTCGATCACCGGCAGTTGCGCAGGATGAATAGCGGTTTTGGAAAGTAACCCATGGGCAACGTCTATCGCCGTTTCCCGCGCCAGGGTCGTCATGCTATCTAAATGCTCAAAGACCGGAGCAGCAATCTCATAACCCGCTGGGGCAAAGGTCAGCACAATGTCATCGATGACAGCGCCTAAGGGCGTATCATAGATAGTCATTGCTTTGGGCCGTTTAAGATTTAATAGTCTCAATAGATCGCTGCCACCAATACGCAGGCATAACACCGGATTAATCAACTGCCTCAGCGCCTCGCGCAGGGTTTCTAAGCGGCGTCGATCAAAGGCGTCGGCGGTTTCAAGGGTGGGCATTACCCAAAGCCGCGGTTGATCGGCAACCAGCTCAGCCAGTAAGGGTACATTGTTAGGAGTGGCTTTCGGCCAGACAATACCCTCGATATGGGTAATACCTGGCATATTGATCACCCGTTTTAAGACTTGAGCATTGCGGACACGAATAAACACGGCTGGACCCTGTTTTGAACAGTGTGGTAACGCTTGCTCTACATTATCCAGTGCGACAGGAAGCTCATGGTCATGGATGGCGTCTTCTGTACAAATAATCACCGAACGTAAATGGGGTAATTTGTGACGGGTCAGAATAGCGATTAAATCGGCACGGGTAGCGGGCGCGTAGAGGGTGGCGCCTAACCCTAAATAATGACAAGCGGTCGCCATATTATTAAAGATAGGTTGTGTTTGGCAAGGCACGCTGTGGGACAGCACAGCGGTGATTTTTTGATGCTGGAAACATGACTTTAAACCTTACAACGTTTTGATTAGCGCAACTCCCCGAAAGGGCATTTGCTCGTCGTAGTGCACGGCAACCCCCTTTTCGGCAGCCAATAACTGCAAATGTGCGACATCCGGTGACTCCGCCTCCGCCAGCAACAACAGACCTGGCGCCCGTCGCAACAAAACCCGGCTCGCTTCCAGTACTCCCGGTTTAATATAATTGATATTGGTTATCCGGTAATCCCGTTGCAGCTTGAGCAAATACTGCTGACGGGCACTATAACAGGGCATTTGATCCAGGTGGGGTAATAAACTCGGAACAAGTTCTTCCATTTCCTGGCTGATGGTATCGAGAAACCAGGTGCTGTAATCGTAACCCCGCAAATGTTCATAAAACAGACAGCCGTGAAAATCCGTTGCAGCAATTTGCTCGTTGAGAATCGAGCGGGATACTAAACCCGATACCGTCGCGCCTAAAATACCTGAGGGAATAATATAATCATCCCCGCTAGCCGCCACATCCGCCACACCGCTTAAGTCAGCCACCACATGCAAGCGCCCGCTAAGATGTTCCGGTTGACGCCGATTCCAGTGGGCAATAGACTCCTGTAACTGGCGGGCGATCACCCCTTTGGCGGTCCAACCGTCCACAAAAACCACCCCCTCTGGTGGACGCTTTGCAACCCGCAGAAGATACATCAAAGCCTGCTCGTCGATGCCGCGATCACGAATAATGGAAATGGAGAAATGCCGTGCTGGCACATCGAGGCAGCGAGTCAACGCTCGTTGTAACAAAGCGCCGATGGGGGTACCGGCACGGGCCAGAGAAACCAGCGTAATAGGCGCTGGATGAGTCACCCGAATCGTCTCAGCCAGGTTGATGATATCCTGGGCTAAACGTTTCTTATGGCGCTTTGTCTGGGCTAGAAACAGCTCTTCATAACCAGCACTGGGCCGATGTTCGTGGGTCAGCATCTCCGAATAATGTTTGCGACCGGCTTGAATCAAGCGTTCCTTTTCTTCCACCGGTATGTCCGGCGGCTTTATGGGTTTGAGCAAAAACTCGCAGTCTTCTGGCTCATAGCTCCCTGAAAAGGGACGACACGAAGCCACCACGTTATTTCTCTCGCATAGATAACTGGGAAATCCAGGTTATTTCTTGAATTTGGCTAGCATGGGGTGTTATGGCAAAGTGACAAAGCCGCATAAACGGCAAATCCGAAAGACTATCCCCCAAACCGATAAATAAGGGACAGGCATGGGTCTTGCGAAAATGTTGCATCAGATAACTCACTGCCCGTTCCTTGTTGGCAAAGGGGGGCAATAACGCCATATTATGGCCATTGCGGTGGATTTGCCCAGGAGGACTTGACCAAACCTCCTCAACGCTGGTTTCTAGCTGAGCCAGCAGATCCTCATCGCCTTTTATGGAAACATAGACAGGCAAACCTTGATCTTCGATGACACGACAACGCAACGCCAATTTGTCCCGCGCAATTCTCTGTTCCACCCAAACCACTGCCGCTTCCATAGACGCCCGCCAGGTTTGGTGATCGGCCTGGTTTAAGGCTAACCATTCCTCAACCGGATTAC
>CAZGON010000042.1:1274-13404 GCA_964527085.1 uncultured Candidatus Competibacteraceae bacterium | reverse complement strand
TAATGGACTCGCTGCAACGCCGAGGTATTACGACCTGTGACAGGAATCAGGGTGGCTTGCTGTAACAAATCCAGCAATCCTCGTTGCGCCTCCGAAAAGTACGACAATGGGTTGCCATCCCGGTCCATGGCTGCATCCATCAACAAAGACTGGTCTGGGCATTTAGATCGGGTCTGGAACAAACTGTCGTCTAAATCTGTAAAGATAAAAATTGACGCCATCAGGTTAGTCTACTTTTCTAATCTAATGCACAGGTTTGCCCATTAACCATGGCGGGAAATTTATGCTGATTAACCATGGTTGGGTGTTCATAGGCAATAATCACATGGCGATTTACAGGTAAATTATAAAGGTAGTTGACAACCCCCTCGTCACGCTCATCGCTGAAGGTGAGTTTAGAGCGTATTGCCTCGCCTTCCATAATGGGCGATCGGGTAGTGGACTGAAACAAGACATCATGACCATTTTTTTCCAGATCTTCAGCCAGCAGAAAGGGCGCAAAAGCAAACTCACCGGTTCCCACAACCACTATTGGGTCCTCTGGAACAGGATTTAGCGTCAGGCGTTTGACGTCCACAGGCATCATCAAACCGGTACGACCGGTATCAGCGCGGGCATAGTGACTCGATTGGCGCCCATTCATACCCGCCGGCAAGGTAGGTTGATAGTCTGGATTTGATTGAAATTCAAACTCGCCTTCCAACAGACTGGCAAACCCTAGCCGAGGCTGAACGCTTTTTTGCAAACGCTGTTGCTCGGCGGGTTTTAGCCAATTGACGATGGCTGTCAACACAATGTGCTGTAGCTGAGGCAGATGATGTGCAATACCCTCCGTTAACGCCTTCAACGTCTTGCCAGTACTGATTTCATCGTCCACTAGCACCAGACTACGAGCCGTTTTAAACAGCGCTGCACGCTCTCCCTGAGGGCTATAAAGCAGATGCCTGGTGGCGTGGCTATGCAGTTCATCAAAGGTCAACAGAATCGGCGCATCGGTGCGGTGCCGGGTGGTATGTAGATAAAGCACCTGATTGCAATGGGATAACTCAGCCAAACTATGGGCCACCCCACCGCCAAGCCCGGTGGCCGTCTCGGCCATGCCAAGCACCACCACCGGACCCGGCAGATTCCAGAGTTTTTCCGCTAACCGCTGATATACCTCTCGCATACGGTAGGGACGGCAAGGAATATGCTTACCCAACACTTTAGAAACAAAAAGAAAACCCCGTTTCGGGTTCTGCCGGGAGGCAAACGCTATAAGCGTCTCTAAGGGCATATCTTCGCGCCGGGTGTGAATAATGAGGGCACCCGCCTGAATCGAGATCTGGTAACGCAAAGAGCTCCCTATAAAATCAATAGTACGCGACATACAAAAAACCCTCTTTCCGACGCAGAAAGAGGGCTTTGTTATTAACTAATAGGTTGCCTCTAAATATGCACGCCAAAGTCTTTGGCGACAGCACTTAATCCACCCGCATAGCCTTGGCCAATGGCTTTAAATTTCCAGTCGCTGCCGTGGCGGTACAATTCACCGAAAATCATCGCGGTTTCTACAGACGCATCTTCCGAGAGGTCATAGCGGGTGATTTCCGCCTCGCCGGCGGCATTAACGGCTCGAATAAAGGCATTCGTCACCTGCCCAAAGTTTTGTTTACGGGCGTCGGCATCATGAATGGTCACCACAAAAGCCACTCTAGCCACGTTGGGGGTTAACGTCTCCAAATCGATAGTGATCTGCTCGTCATCACCCTCCCCTTCGCCGGTTAAATTATCTCCTGAGTGAACAATCGCTCCTGAAGGATCCTTCAGGTTGTTATAAAAAACAAAGTGTGAGTCACTCAGCACCTTACCGTCCTCACCCAACACAAAAGCGGAGGCATCCAGATCAAAATCGCCCCCATCGGTTTTGCGGACATCCCAGCCCAGCCCAAAAATCGCTTTTTTTAGGCCCGGCGCTTCTTTACTTAGGGAAACGTTTTGACCTTTTTGAAGGGATACTGCCATAGTGTCATTCTCCTCACTCTAAACCAAAACAATATAGATCAAAAACTTATGTATTTTTGTATTGGCAATGCCATGCCAAAGACAGCTTAAAAGCTTAACCTAGACTTTAACACCGTATTGCTGGCACATGGCTTTGAGTCCGCCTGTGTAACCTTGACCAACCGCCGCAAACTTCCACTCGTTACCATGGCGATAGATTTCGCCAAATATCATCGCGGTTTCTGTGGAAGCATCCTCTGTGAGGTCATAACGGGTCACCTCTATGTCATTTTCTGCGTTCACCAAACGTATAAAGGCATTTTGCACTTGACCAAAATTCTGCCGCCGTTGCTCCGCATCGTGAATGGTCACCGTAAAGGATACCTTTTCCACATCGTTCGGTACTTTGCTGATGTCTATCAAAAGCACCTCGTCGTCACCTTCGCCAGCGCCGGTGAGATTATCACCGGTATGTTCCACCGAACCGCATGAGGAGCGCAGTTGATTATAAAAAATGAAATCCGCATCAGACCGGACTTGACCCGTGTTGGTTAGCATAAAAGCGGCGGCGTCGAGATCAAAGTCGCTACCATCGGTAACCCGGGGGTCCCAACCAAGACCCACATGGACTTTTTTTAGATCAGGCGCCTCCTTACTCAGAGAGATACGACCACCTTTGTTGAGCGAGATCGCCATGGCTTAATCCTCCTTTATTAACTTAGCTTTGACTAAAAATACATTTGATTTTTTTAAACATGGGGACAAATGATTCAATTACAATGGCATCTTGCGATAATCCACCCTTATTTAGAGATCAAAATCTTTTGGATTGAGTCCCAGTTCATTACAAATTTTACGCACAGCCGTTTTCTCTTGCTCATCGAAATCTCCGTCAGCGGCGCCGATGGCGCAACACACCCTGACCATAAGACGGGCTTCGTTTTGCTTGGGCTTTAGCTTACCGATGGTTTGCAAGGCATTCGCTTCACCGATGGCCGTGTCAAACTCATATTGCTTGGCAAACTTTTCAAAGGTGGCAATCACCTGATCAACACTAAACACAGACAACACGTCAGAAGTTTGTAGGAAGCCCACCATTTTTTGTTTTTCTTCAGGCTTAATGATCCCGTCAGCGCAAGCCACCATGGTACAACCGGCAACAACAGCCTCAAGAAAGGTTTTGTTGCGCACTTTAGTTACTTCGTTCTTTAGCGAAGTGGATACTTCCTGAAAACGATCTTTTAGCCAATCTAAAGCCATTTTGACGCCTCCTCTTCTTAATATTGAGACATAATTCCTAAATGTTTACGCACATCATGACAAGGGTTTCCACCCCTTTGACTACAGATAGGGTTTTATCGCCGGTAACAAATCAACAAAAGTACGCCCTTGGCCATTCTCACCGATGGCCTGAACCTTCCAATCACCATTATGATTATAGAGTTTAGTCATGATGAGACCGGTGTAGTCGCCACCTTCCAAGGACAGATTAAAACGCGCAATCTCTCTATTGGAAGCCGCATCGGTGATCACACAAAAAGCATTGGGAATCCCGGCAAAGGATTCGCCGGTAAAACTATTAACCGTAAAGATCAATGCTTGAATGTTGCTGGGCATATCCGTGAGGTTAATGGTGATACGTTCGTTTTCGTCGTCTGCATCGCCACCACCGGCCCGGTCATCACCGCTATGAACGACAGCGCCAGACTTACTTTGCAGTTGCCGAAACCAGACCTGATCTACTAACTCGCCGGCTTGATCAAACAGCAAACAAGAGGCATCCAAATCCACGGCAACCGTTTTTTCGCCCCCGCCGATGCCTAGGAACCCTTTAGATGTGGTCTTTCGCATACCCCACCCAAGTCCCATATAGATACGGTTTAAACTACCTCCAGCCTCTTTCTCCAGGCTTATGCGTTGCCCTTTTTGCAAGTTAATCGCCATCGCTACCTCCAACAATAATGGGTAATGGTTTTATAGAATAATGTCGTTATAGTGAACAATCGATTGAAATAGATGAGTGACCGGTTGAATCCCTAAATCAGCAGCTGCCCTTTGCTAGGACGTTTTATTGCGCGGCAAGTTTAGCAAAATACATGGTCAATGCTTAAAGCAGCCAATAATCGAGGATATCCTTGTGGTTAATCCTTATCAAAAGGGGCGTTAGTTGTTACGAGTGATAGGCCGAACGACAACAGTCCCTGCCAACTTATCGTGCCAACCCTGCTTTCTGCTATCCCAGGCAATCCAAAGATATCCGAGACCCACCGGTAGTAGGGAAATATTATAAGCAAGATAGCGCCCAATAAACTGCCCAATGGTAGGCGGACCACCGCTTTTCGCATCAACAATTTTAGCTTTTATCGCCATTTTTCCCGGTGTTGCTAAATAACGCACCCAAAACAAAATCACTGCCATAGCCGGCACTATATACGTCAATATAAAGTCGGCGAACCCAACGATAAATTGCTCGCTGGTCAAAAACTCCCAACCATAAATTAAATAGGACAGTGGCCATGTGATAGCGACTAAAAGCAATGCATCTATCAAAAATGCGCCGAATCGAGGCCAAAAACCCACGTATTTATAATTGTATTCATAATCTTCGCTGTTTACTTCCAGAGACGCGCGCGGGGTCGTATAGGGATCGTTATTCATAACAGAAGTTGCTAAAAAACCAACAGTAGCAGTATGACAGGTAGTGTCACCAAGGATAAACCTGTTTCTAGTGTCACAATGGTCGCCATGAAAGCCGCATCACCCCCCATCTGGCGCGCTAAAATATAAGATGAAGGCGCCCCCGGTAAGGCAGCGAATAAAATCAACACCCCGCTCTCTAACGGTTCCAATTTCATTAACCCACATAAAACGGCTGTTATACCAGGTAGCGCCATTAATTTGACCACAGCGGTCAAGATTAACTGGCGTTTCGAGGATATTTTTGCGCTTTCCCTAAGACCCGCACCCACCGCCAACAACCCAATGGGAAGCGCAGCCTGGGCTAAAATAACTAAAATCGATTCACTACCTAGGGGCGCTTTCAAGCCACTGCTGTTGAGAAAGATACCTAAAAGACAGGCTAAAATCAGAGGATTACGTAACAACGAGCCTAGCAATCCCAGCAGAGATTGCGAACCGGTTGCATAGATTGCCAATACGATAACACATAAAACATTGATGATAGGTATCAAAATCGCAATAGCAAGGGCTGCCACGGTAGAACCCGGTTCGAAAAACAAGCTGCTGGCCGCTGCCAGACCTACATAGGTATTGAAACGGATACTACCTTGATAAATAGAACTAAATTGTGGGCCATTGACACCCAGCAGGGGCTTTAAGCCAAACACAATGGCGCTGGTGATCAATAAGGCAGCGATAATAACAGTGGCCAGTGGCGCAAGCGGATAACCACCGAGTTCCGCCAAGGCAAGTTTATGGACCAAAAGCGCTGGAAATAATACAAAGTAAGTTAGCCGCTCCGCTCCAAACCAAAATGCCGCGCCGAGAAAACCACCGTAACGCAGCCCATAGCCAAGCACAATTAAACAAAAGATAGGCCCCAACGCCTCCATAACAAAAAGAAAATTTTGCGTAAAGATATTCATGGCCCTTTTATGCCATGGCCTGGTCCGTTACTTGGGCAACCTCATCAATACCCCCTTGAAAGACCTGTAACCACGCCACATACAGCAACGCTCCAAAATAAGCCGGTAACGGAAAGGCTAAAACCTGCGCAATCAAGGAGAAAAAACCAGAATAGGCCATGACAATCAGTGGAAAACCCAGCAAACCTAAAGCCGGCAGCAACCATGGATTCAGCTGAACAGCGAGAAAACTAAGTCGCCAACACTGCTGTAGGGGCATTTCTCGAAACAGATAGAGAGGTATCACAAAACATGCAAACGCCACCTGTAATACCAGCAGGAATCCACCGATCATTCCCAGTTGAGTGGCTAAGACACTCCCCGCCAAGCCAAAAGAAGGATTTGTCGTCCATATGGCAGTTTCAGCAAATCCCTTTACACTATCAAACAACAAGTAAAGAATCAGATAACCTTGCAGCAGCAACACAAAAGAAAACAGCGCCGAGCGTAGTAACACCCGCAACGTGGTTGGAAATAGTAGGTGCTGAGGGAAAAACGTTCTGCGCTGTTGAGTGAGCCGGGCAAAACCGCAGGCAAGGCTTACCGCAAAGGCAAGCGGAAAGCCGTAGCAAAATACCGTTATTGACACGGTTAACCAACCCGCTGAAACGGGCAACAAAGCGTCCCAAGGCCAGCTTAATAGTAAACTAGTTCCCACCGGGGCCACTAATGCTGCCAACAAAAACAGGGCTGGACGCTCTGTTAAAAGGCGTAAAGCTTGATATAGCCAGTCAAACCCTGCCCCTGGCGATAGTGCTCTTGGTCCACTTAGTTTCATTGTAAAGCCGTTGTTTTGTGCGAAGACTTGTTGAGTCGCTATTTCGCTGGTTCACCAAGGAATCTATGGTAATTTTGAGCGACCCTGTTTAGGATAGTGCATGTTTGCTTGTCTTCTCAAACAAAGTGAGGACTTAATGGCGAAACAAACGCCTTTGTTTACTGTTCACCAAAATCTGAACGCTAAAATGATGCAGTTCAGGGGCTGGGATATGCCGCTGCACTATGGTTCCCAAATTGAAGAACATTTTCAGGTGCGAGGCGATGTGGGTTTGTTTGATGTGTCCCACTTGATAAAGTTAGATGTCATCGGCAAACAATCTCAGGCATTTTTACATTATTTGCTGACTAATGACATTAGCCGCCTCATTCCTGGCAATGGACACTATAGTTGTATGCTAAACGAAACAGGCGGTATCTTGGATGATTTGATGGTTTTTCAACGGGGCGATAATGATTATCGACTGGTGATGAACGCAGGTTTTCGCGAAAAAAAGTTGAGTTGGATGAGCGATCAGGCCAATTCGTTTGATGTGACACTAGAAGAACGTACTGATCTGGCTATGCTTTCTGTGCAAGGTCCAAATGCGCTGCATTGTGTGGAACAGGTGTTAGGCGCCGAAACACCCCTTGAGGAACTTGCTCCCTTTTCCACCTTACAAACCCAACACTTCTTTATTTCCCGAACCGGCTACGCAGGGGAAGACGGCTTTGAAATTAGCGTATCCAACGAGCGGGCTGCTTTATTATGGGATGAACTGCTAGAAGCGGGCGCTCATCCTTGTGGTCTTGGGGCTCGTGATACGTTACGACTAGAAGCAGGTTTGGTGCTTTATGGCAGCGACATCGACGAGACAACCTCGCCACTGGTGTCTCAATTAGAGAAAACCATAGCCTGGGAACCCCTGGAGCGACAGTTTATAGGTCGAGCCGCCCTTGAACAACAACGCGCCATGGGCATACGGCAAACCCTAGTAGGTCTTATTCTGGAAGGACAGGGTGGGGTTTTACGCGCTTCCCAACGGGTGGTAACGCCCAATGGCGCGACCGGCCTGGTGACCAGCGGCACCTATTCTCCTACCCTCAATCACGCCATTGGCCTAGCCCGAGTTCCAGTTGATATTGGCGACCATTGCGAGGTTCGGGTTCGTTATAAATATTGTCCGGCACGAGTCGTACAGCTACCTTTCATCCGTCATGGGCACTGCTTTCATGAAATGCCTTCGTTTTGATTCCCTTTGGAGGAGCCTTCTATGAGCAATATTCCTGATGATCTAAAATATACCAAATCCCATGAATGGGTTCGCATCAATGACAACGGTACAGTAACCGTAGGTATCACGGACCATGCCCAACAGCAATTGGGCGATATGGTTTTTATAGAAACACCTGAACCTGGCCGAACAGTCGCTGCTAAGGAAGAGTGCGCTGTCACCGAGTCGGTGAAAGCCGCCTCAGATGTCTATAGCCCAGCGGCCGGTGAGATTGTGGAAGTTAACGAGGCACTGGCGGATGACCCACAATTATTAAACCAAGACCCCTATGGCGAAGGTTGGTTATTCGTTCTACGGCCTAGCGAATCTCTCGACTCATTGCTTAGCGCCGACGCCTATCGAGCTTTAGAAGCAGAGACAGAGTAATACTGGTAACGCTTTTTTCACCTTTGTTGATCCGTTTTTTTTATAACTCTAGGAAACCCCATTATGGCGATAGTGACGTTTAAAGGTACTGAATTTCATACCAACCAAGACCTTCCGGCTGTGGGTGATCAAGCCCCTGATTTTAATCTGGTTGCAGGCGATCTTAGTGATATAACCTTAGCTAACTACTCGGGTAAGAAAAAGCTTTTCAATATTGTACCTAGCCTCGATACACCCGTATGCGCCGTTTCTACCCGCAAATTTAACGAACATGCCAAAGCACATCCCAACACCGTGGTGTTGATTGTGTCTGCGGACTTACCTTTCGCCCAAGGCCGTTTTTGCACAGGTGAAAAGCTTGCAAACGTGGTTCCCCTCTCGACGATGCGCTCGCCCAATTTTGCCAAGGATTATGGGGTGCTCTTGCAAGATGGACCCCTGGCAGGGTTAACAGCCCGCGCTGTCGTCGTGCTGGATGAAAATAACAAAGTGGTGTATCGCCAGTTAGTGCCAGAAATCGCCGATGAACCGGACTATGATGCTGCTTTGAATGCCCTCTAATAACAAATAGCTGGATAGGTGGCTGATGCAGAAACTGCAAGCAAGATTTTAAATCAGTTATAACGGGTTTTAACCTTAGCAGTTTCTTGGCAAGGCATTTTGCACGTTGTATGGCAAACGAAACCTCCAAAGGTTTGCGGCATCTGCTTAATGCCACGAACTATTCATGGGCTGGACTAAAAGCTGCTTGGCGCAATGAAGAAGCGTTTCGTCAGGAAAGCTTGCTTTTCTTCTGTCTTACCCCGGTTGCCCTATGGCTAGGCAACAGCGGGGTGGAGCGGGCGCTTTTGATTGGCAGCCTACTGCTGGTGTTTATCACCGAACTATTAAACGCGGGTATTGAGGCCACAGTGGACCGTATTGGCGCAGAGCGCCATGAGCTATCAAAACGCGCCAAAGATCTCGGTTCAGCGGCTGTTTTTATTGCCCTGTTAAATGCCGCTGTCGTCTGGCTACTGTTAATCGTTTTTGACATGTAAATGGCTCACTGGGATTCTTTAAGTGAGCCTTGACATTATTCAAAACCTATTTGAGGACGTTTTATGTCGGCGCTAATCTGCGGTTCCCTCGCTTTCGATACCATTATGATTTTTAATGACCGTTTTAAAAATCATATTCTTCCCGATAAAGTACACATGCTAAATGTGTCTTTTTTGGCGCCCAGTATGCGTAAGGAATTTGGCGGTTGCGCAGGTAATGTGGCCTATAACCTTAAACTGATGGGCGGAACCGGCTATCCATTGGGTACCGTGGGCGAGGATTTTACCCCCTATGGCCAATGGTTAAATCAACATGGCGTCAGCCAACAGTTTATAAAAACTATTCCAAGCAGCTTTACTGCCCAGGCTTTTATCACCTCGGATCTGGATGATAATCAAATCACCGCTTTTCATCCGGGCGCCATGGCCTTTTCATCGCAATTACCCATACCCCAGGATGCGGACATTACCATTGGTACCGTATCGCCAGATAGCCGGGAGGGTATGTTAGCCCACGCTGAACAGTTTGTTGCGGCCGGTATTCCTTTTATTTTTGATCCCGGCCAGGCGCTACCTTTATTTAGCGGTCCAGAACTTACCCGCTTTGTGGAGCAGGCCGATTGGATTGCCGCTAATGATTACGAATGGGCGCTCATTCAAGAACGCACGGGTCTTTCTAGTCAGCAAGTTACCGAGCGGGTAAAGGCGTTGATCGTCACCCAAGGGGCTAAGGGTTCTACCATCTTTAGCGGTAACCAACAAATCGATATTCCGCCGGCGCCGGTCGCCCAAGTGGTGGACCCTACCGGTTGTGGCGACGCCTATCGAGCTGGACTGCTCTATGGTTTGATGAACGATATGGACTGGGAAACCAGCGGGCGGATTGCTTCTTTGGCTGGCGCTTTTAAGATTGAAACAGCGGGCACTCAAAACCATAACTTCACACTGGACAGCTTTCAAGCACGCTTTTTTGACAGCTTTAACTATCGCTTTTGAGTGCTCAAAAACTCCTAAAAATTAATACTGCAACACCAATACAGACAAACCGGTTCCCAATAAGGCGCCGGCTAACACGTCACTGGGATAATGAAGCCCCAACACCAAGCGCGATAGCGCCACCAGCAAGGTAAAGGGAAGCACTAACCAAATAAGCCGCGGAAAGTGGAAAACGCACACAATACTAAAAGCGACCGCATGAAGTGTATGGCCTGAGGGGAAGCTATACAAATCCAAAGGCGGCACAGTGGCTCGAATAGTGGTATTGCATGAACAAGGCCGTGCCCGAGTGGTTTTTGCTTTCAACCATTTATAAAGCAATAGACTGATAAAACCGACTGTTAACATGCGCCCCACTGCGGGTACTGCTGAACTGCCATAAAAAAGCAGCAACGTCAGCATGAGTATATACCAAAAAACGCCGTCGCCAAGACGGCTCACCAGGGCAAACAACCGTTCCATCCAGCGTCTTTCTACAACTCGGTTAATTCGCAAACACCAAGCCAGCTCATATTCCGCCAGCTGTTGAAAACGTACTGTGGCCCCAGAGAGCTTTTCCATGACTGTCTCCGTCAACGCACTAATTCTAAAAAAATATCTTCTAAACGCCGGTATATTTTTTCCCACTCAAACATCTGCACCGCCCGACGCGCTTCCTGTCTAAATCGTTGTCGACATACCGAGTCAAAAGCCAGCATTTTTACCGCCTCTACAAAGGCATCCGGTTGTTGAATCGGTGCCAGAAGTCCACTGCGGCCCTGCTCTAAATGTCTATGGGCAGCCGCATAATCAAAAGCGACCACGGCTAAACCACTGGCCATGGCTTCTAACGTCACATTACCGAAGGTTTCGGTGAGGCTCGGAAATAAAAAAATATCGGCTGAGGCATAATGAGTGGCAAGTTCTTCACCCGTGCGCATGCCGCAAAAAATCACCTGGGGATAATGCGCTTTAAGCTTTCCTGCCAAGGGCCCATCGCCAACCAACACTAAGCGCGCACTCGGACAGCGAGTATGGGCGGCTTGAAAGGCTTGGATGGCTAACTCTAAGTTCTTCTCTACCGCCAATCTTCCCACATAGAGCAGCACAGGGTCGTCGGGGCCCGCTCCCCATTCCCGGCGCAGCTCCCAGTCGCGCCGCGCTGGCGCAAACAATCGCGTATCTACCCCTCGCGCCAACACCTGAGTATTGCAAAAACCTAATAGCCGCAATTGATCGGCTAATTCTTCAGTAGGCACCAATGTACAAGCCGTGCGGTTATGAAAGCGTCTCAAATAAGCAACAGTGGGAGCGGCTAACAGCCCGAACCCATAGTGCCGACTGTAGCTGTGAAAATTAGTATGAAAACTCGATGAAACAGGTAACATCAAGCGCCGGGCACTCCGTAATGCAGCACTTCCTAAAGGCCCTTCGGTAACGATATGCACTAAGTCTGGCGCTTGTCGGCGCCAGATATCCATCAACCTATGACTTACCGGCAACCCTAGTTTGAGTTCTCTATAGAAAGGAATTCGTATACCCGGTTGCGGCAGCACTTCTAAACCACCGGCATGTCGTTGGGTATCATTGCGATTTTGGCGGGGTCGAATGAGCTGCACTCGGTGACCCCTCGCCAGCAACCCATTGACTAAACGCCCTACAGTAGTTGCGACACCGTTTATTTCAGGTGAATAGGTTTCAGTGACAAAACACAGTCTAAGCTGTCTTGAAACGCTGGCATAATCGTCTTGTATCACGGCAATAGTTCCCATGACTGACACTATGGCGGAAATGTGCAACAGTTTTATGACGAAACAATGATAATCTTATGACATTCAATACGTTAAACTAATATTTAAAAGACTTTTGCTGCTTTGCCTATCCCTGGAACAACTAACCTACCACCTTAGCTATTCTGATACGCCCTTCAATTGAGGAGTGAGACCAACGGCGTCGGCGGACATCCAATGGCGAAATCGGGTTAATAACCAAAGACCGGGAATCGCTAACAAAGTACACAGTATAAAAAAACCTTGCCAACCCATCAGGGCGGCCAAGTGCCCGGTAGGGG
>CAZGON010000042.1:0-1264 GCA_964527085.1 uncultured Candidatus Competibacteraceae bacterium | reverse complement strand
CGTGGGATACCCATGAGACTGGACAACAGGGCATATTGAGTGGCGGTAAATTTGCGATTTGTGAGGCTCGCCATAAAGGCCACATAGGCAGCGGTCCCCATACCGCCGGAAAGATTTTCGAAGGCAATGACGCCAGCCAACCCGGCTAGACTAGGTCCGATTTGGGCCAAAACTGCAAAACCCGCCGTGGAAACCGCTTGGAGAATACCAAAAACCCACAACGCTCGGTAAATACCGAGACGCAGCATCAAAACACCGCCTAACAATCCACCGGCTACGATTGCCCAAAATCCGAATAGTTTTACCACGGCGCCAATTTCGGTTTTACTAAACCCCAGCGCCAGATAAAATGGGGTTGTCATATGACTCGCCATGGTATCGCCTACCTTGTAAAGTAGGATAAACAGCAAAATCAGCCATGCATCCCGACGCTGCAGGTACTCTACAAAGGGGTACACCACGGCTTCGTAAAGGGTTTTTGGCGTTCCCTCGGATACTTTTGGTTCACGACATGCTAGGGTAGTCCCAATGCCCACCACCATAGCCCCTGCCATGACAAAAAAAACGTTAGAGAAGGGAATATAGTCGGCAAGGATAAGTCCACCGCCCGACGCCAGTAACATACCTACCCGGTAGCCATTGACGTAGAGAGAGGCGCCGAGTCCTTGCTCTTCGTCCGTCAACGATTCGCGCCGATAGGCATCGATGGCGATATCCTGGGAGGCAGAGAAAAAAGCAATGGTCAACGCCGCCAAAGCTACCCAAAGGGGATTAGCAGCGGGGTCGGTAAAACCTATGGCGGCAATGGCTAACGTGAGCAACAACTGAACCAGCAACAACCATCCACGACGACGACCCAAGACAGCAAACAGGGTAAAACGGTCCAGTAACGGCGCCCATAAAAATTTCAGCGTGTAGGGCAAGCCCACCAGGGCAAATAAACCGATGGTTCCTAACCCTACCCCCGACTCGGTCATCCATGCCTGCAACACAGACCCCGTCAATAACAACGGCAAGCCTGAAGTAAATCCCATGAGAAAGGCAACCACCATGCGGCCACTGAAAATACTTAGCAAAACATTGGGTTGTGATGAATGGGCTGGTTTCAATGAAGACATGTTGTTAACAAGCGCTCGTGATTGAAGCGAAAAGGATCAGCAAGATAGTAAAACTCGCCAGCGGTGTGGTCTGCCAGTTATGATAATAAATTAATTTATTGCCGCATTTTCCTGTAGACACCTAAATCATGCACCTATATCAACGA
>CAZGON010000041.1:0-22981 GCA_964527085.1 uncultured Candidatus Competibacteraceae bacterium | reverse complement strand
GCCAGTTATCTTTTGATTTAGTTTAGGGATCAGTTCGCTTTTTGATAATACTTCTATGACGGCATCCATTGTGCGAGCAAGCTGAACATCCTCCTTTTTCCTTTTTCTTATTTGATAAGTGAAGAAAGCGGCTTGTCCCCTTTACCTTTCAATGCGTTGCGGCCTGGGCATGAAGAGAGCTTAGTAACTATGTATCATGAAACAAGCATCTTGACCCCTTTTTTTCTTTTTCTTTTTGCTAGAGTGCCTTTGTTTCTAGACCTGACTCCGTCGTGGGGTATTCAGAAAGTTCGAAAATAAGAACTTTATGCTCTTTGACTATTAATTGAACTCTTCTTCCCTGATTATCGGTAACAGTCGCTTCTTCGTCAGGATCTTGACTATTGAACCATTCAAGATTGCAAGCCACCTCAGTCTCATTGTTCAACAACCATTCTTCGTTGTCTTCGTGAAAGACAACTTTTATTGGATACTCTGGAACTGTTTTCATTACCAGCCCCCCTGCCAAGGTCGGTGTTTTTTCATCTGACTCTTAGTTTTCCCCCTATGATAATGGGGCCTGGAGGCGGTTATTCCTTTATGTTTAAACTTATGCCAATCAGCTCCAAATTTACGATCACCATTTTTCAGAAGGTTAACGCCACCCCCCCCATGCTTATATTTATTTATGTTAACAGACCATCCTAAAGCGCGTGCACCTCCTGCAGCACCGAGACCAGCACCCAACCCATAGCCAGCATACTTTCCACCGGAATACGAGCTGGAGCACTTGTCCACAGCATCATTAGTACCCATTTCATCGCGTATCCAGTCCGTGGCGCCGAATGATAGCGCATCACCAAAACCTGCTGACCCATCTACCACCCACTGTGGCAAGCTAGGCAAACTGAAGAGGCCATAAGGATCAATAAAGTTAACCGGATTATTCCCAACATAGCGGTAGGTATTCAACCCCCCCGCCAAGCCGATGGGATCACTCTGCAAATACCGTCCCGTCGCCGGATCATAGTCGCGGAAATAGTTATAGTACAACCCCGTTTCCGCATCCGCATACTGCCCCGGAAACCGCAACGGCTGAGACAGTGAAGCCGACCCTATCGTTTCTCCAAAGGGCCGCCAATTGGCCGTCCACACCGTCTCTCCGGCCATATTGGTGACCCGCTGCGGCGCCCCCCGGTGATCTGGGTGGACAAAGGATAGCGTTGTCACCGCCTGATGATCCAGCAACGCCAACGCCACCCCGTTGAGGTAAATATACTCCCGCACGGGACGCCCCGCAGCATCACTCTCCGCGAGGAGCTGCCCGTGTTGAGCATAGTGAAAGTAGCGCCTCTCCCCAGAGACGGTTTTCTTCACCCGCTGACCCTGGCCATCATAGCCATAGGTGGCGCTGAAACTTGAGTCGTAGGTCGACACCAAACGGTTGTGATCCCCATAGACAAACTGCGTCGTCCCTTTCGCCACCGTATTGCCATTAGCATCGTAACTCAACGGCGTGTCGCCCACCGCTAGCAAGCGATGACCTGCCGTATCATAGGTCGAAGGGATGAAGGTACCATTATCTTCCAACGCCAGCCGGTTACCCAAGGGATCGTAGTCATACCGCAACCACCCATAGGGCCCGTCAGCCCGCACCAGCCGTCCCAGCGCATCATAGGCAAAGGCTTCTTTGTACACGCCGTTGCGCAAGGTCGTGATATTACCCAGCGCATCATAAGCCAGCGTGCGTGCCGGGTAATCGCTTAAGTTCTGTTCTACCAGCCGATAGCGGCCATCTAGGGTGCGGCTGAGGGTGAGCCCGTTGGCATAGGTTAACGCTTCCAGCGGCCCGAAGGGATAATACTCAATAGTATCCGCCACCTGGAAAAACATGTTCTGTCCGCTCAGCGACACCCGTTCCACCTGGCCTAGGGTATTGCGCGCATACGCCACCTCATGACCGCTGGGTAACGTCACCCCCACCAGCTGGCCTGCCGTGTCATACTGATACCCCACCGTGGTGGTGTGACCGTCCTGGGTGCGGGTCTCTGTGATGAGATGACCAAACCCGTCATACTGATACGCCGTCTCCCCGGTGCCATCGCGCATCCCCGTCAACCGGCCTATCCCGTGGCTACCCGCATCATAGCTGAAGGTCACATTCAAGGTGCTGTCGGGGTACTCGATGGCTGTCACCCGGTTCAGCGCATCGTAGCGATAGCGGGTGGTGATACCCGCGGCATCCGTCTGGCTTAAGCGATTCCCCGCCTTATCATAGGTATAGGTGGTGAGTCCCGTGTCCGGGCTGTCCTGGCTTAAGCGATTCCCCAACCCGTCGTAGTTATAGGTGGTCGTTGCCCCGTTTTGATCCGTCACCTGGGTCACCTGGTCCTGGCCGTCGTAGGCATAGGTGACGATACCGTCCAGGGGATCGATGGCCTCCATCAGCCGGTTCAGCCCGTCATAGGCATACTGGGTGATCTCGCCGGTGGCATCGGTGACCGTGGTGAGGTTATCGTTGGCATCATAGCCATAGCGCCCCAGTTCCCCTTCACCGTCCTGGTGGCTGTGCAAGCGGCTTAAGCGATCGTAGGTGCGCTCATGGGTGCGCACGAGACTGCCCTGTGGGTCATAGACGTCCGTGTGGATGCGATGGCCCGCCGGGTTTAACGTATATTCGATGGTGTTGCCCAAGGCGTCTTCGATGCCAATCAAGCGATGAGCGGCATCATAGGTATAGGTCAGGACGCCCCCCTCGGGCAGGTGCAGGGTCACCAGGTTACCCGCGCCGTCGTAGTCGAAGGTGGTCACCGCGCCGTTGAGGTCCTGAGACAGCAAGCGGCCGCGGGGGTCGTAGTGCAGCTCGGTGGTCACACCGTTGGGATCAATAATCGTCAGCGGTCGGCCGCTGGCGTCATGGGCGGTGATGCGGGTGACGTGCCCCAGGGCATTGGTGACCGAGATCAGGTTACCCTGGACGTCATAGCCAAAGCGGGTGATGTCATTGACATCGGTGCGCGGGCCATCGACGCTAAGGAGGCGGCCGTCGGTATTGTAGGTGTAGCGCCAAACCCGCGGCTCACCCACGGTGCGTGCGGTGAGACCATACTTGCCCGTTGGGCTGGCGATGGCTTGCTCAATCTTTTCGCACAGTACCCCCGTTGCGCCACACGACACTCCCTCATCGCCGTCGTAGCGATAGGTGATGCGGCGGTTGGGACCGGATTGGGTGACGGGCAGGCGCCAGGTGGGATGCCAGGCGGTTTCGAAGGTGCGGTTCTGGGAGGAGTAATAACCTTCCACACGCACAGTTTCTAGATTTCTGTTGCGATCATAGCCATACCGTGTAGCAATCCCCTTAAAGTCTGTGCGAGACGTGAGATTGCCGCGGTAATCGTAAGCCATCGCTTGGGCGCTGTCACAACCTGAAGTGCAGGGCTGGGAGACACCGATTTCCTTGAGGGTGTCACCGATTTTTCGAAACCGATAGGTGCGTTCTGTGCCAAGGGGGTCGGTGACGGTGGTTTCAAAAAGGGGGTAGTCGTAAGAAAAGGTATGACGCTCGGCGCCACCGGCATGTTCGGCAACGAGAACTCGGCCATACATGTCGTAGCGAAAGGTGGCGAAGCGCTCGCCGTTTTCATCGGTGATGCCGGTTAGCGGTTGGTAGGCGTTTTCGGCGACTAGGTCTACTTCATTCTTGCTGCCATCAGGAAAGAAATTGCTGGCCGTTGAGCGCACACCCCCAATGTTTCTTTGCAGTTCTGCTCGACTGAAAGTACCCTTTGGACCTAAGTCTTGCTCGTAGTGATAGCGCCTCACCTGGCCATCGGGATAAGTAACCGAAGTCAAGCGCGAATTGGGAGGATTGTCGTCGTCAGCATCTTCATCGTAGGCGTAGGTGTATTCCTCGCCGTTGGGGTCCATGAGCTGGATCAACCGCGCTTGCCTATCGTACCGCAGTTGCAGTTGGCGGCCGTAGGGGTCGGTGACAGCAATGAGCAACCCTGGATGGGATGCAATGACCGATGAGGTTACAGCGTTGCTATACGTGAGGGTGTAGGTAGCGCCGGTACGCTCAACGATTGACAGAAGGCGGCCGGCAGCATCGTAGTATTCCGCATTATCGGTGGTGCTGTCGTGATACTTCCATGCGGCCGGTGCGGACGCGGTGGGCAGTCGTTCCAACCGATCGCTATTGGTAGCCTCACTCACCCACCCGGTGGCGTCTTCGCCAAAGAGGGTCATAGTGCCCAGGGCTCTAACAGCATGGACGTAGGGGTTGCCGTCTTCGGTGGTGAACGTCAGATACCGGCCATAGGTCTCGATGAACCAACTCGGGCCTAGGGGGCCGTTGTGGGACGTCATGTGCCAGGACGCATATTGCCGGGCGAAACGCAGTCGAGAGCCACTACTCGGATGGACGGTATAGTCGGTTTGCAGTTGGTAGTTGTAGCCGCGTCCGGTATAGATCGGATCACCCTTGGGGCAGGTCTCTTCGCGGGCAGGGCGCAGTCGTTTACATAGCTTCTCTGAGGAGGAAAATCGGAAACCCGGTGGGCATGAAATCCAGGTGCTGTACCAGTTTTGGGCGTCGACAGAACTCTCATACTTTACTTTCCCAAACTGTTTCCAAGTAACCCAGTAGTTACACCACCCACCTACTAGGGCTTTAGGAGAGGAATAAGTGATATAGGTATTGCCACCAGAGACATAGGTCGGAGGCATACTGTGGGCACACGCTTCTTTGGGTGTGTCGAAATAATTGCTGTTTAAGCTGCGATACTGGTAATAGGGTTGCGTTGTCTCGTGAGTCCAAGACGGTGGTGGAGTAATGGCGGCGTGCGCGAGGTTGGCGAGGTTAGTGATGATCAGAAAGCAGCAAAGTCGAAAAACCGTGCCGGATAAGCAGTCCATGGTGAGTAATCCCTAATCGTCCGTGATTGCAATGGGATGCAATAGTAATCATTGTCGCACTGGGTTGGAATAAACTAACTGTAAACAAGTGTAAGAATGCCAATAAGGCGTCTCTGTTCCTACCATTTTCAGCTTGCCTCGCTTTGCCAACTAAGC
Organism: uncultured Candidatus Competibacteraceae bacterium; assembly: GCA_964527085.1. Lineage (GTDB taxonomy): Bacteria > Pseudomonadota > Gammaproteobacteria > Competibacterales > Competibacteraceae > CAYRGG01. The sequence goes on along the minus strand of CAZGON010000041.1, from coordinate 17,929 downwards.
CTGTGAAAAGACCTCTATTGCTCCTTATAATAAGGTCATGATTTTTTAATCCTCATCTCATACCATGACCCACTAACCCAGTCATCGCAAAGGCAAGCTCGTTATGGATTCACTCGGTGAACTCTTAGTCGCCAACAGCAAGTTGTCGGAAGGTAATTTGCAGCGTGCCCGCCGGGTGGCGGAAACCAGCGATGAGGCGTTGGATGCGATCTTGCTCAAGCTAGGCTTGGTTTCTGAACGGGACATGGCGGAAACCTATGCCACCCAATGCGGTATAAGGCTCCTTGGCGCGGATGATTATCCTGCTGTTGCTCTGCTAGAAGACGAGGTTTCCGCACGGTTTATAAAAGACTCTAAAATCATTCCCTTAGCCGAAAACGATGGCCATATCGAACTCGTCATGGCAAACCCGAGGGATACCTATATCATCACGGCCATCGAGCTTGCTAGCGGCAAAAGTGTACGACCATTAGTGGGTATCCCTTCGGATATTGAAGCGGCCTATGAGCGGCTTTATGGGGGTGGGCGGTCTGCCATGGGGCAGATTGTGGAGTCCATCAGCGCCACCGATGAACTCATCAATGAAGACGATATCGAGCATCTTAAAGATCTAGCCAGCGAGGCGCCCGTCATCCGCCTAGTCAACTTGATGATTTCCAAAGCTGTGGAGGGGCGAGCGTCGGATATTCATATCGAACCTTTTGAAAATCGCCTTAAGGTACGTTACCGCATAGACGGTGTGATGCAGGAAGTGGAGTCGCCGCCAGCGCGTTTGTCGGCGGCGGTTATTTCCCGAGTCAAGATCATGGCCAAGCTTAATATCGCTGAGCGACGTTTGCCCCAGGATGGGCGGATTCAGTTACGGGTGCAGGGTAAAGAGATCGATCTGCGCGTGTCCACGGTCCCCACCATGTATGGGGAAAGCGTGGTGATGCGTATCTTGGATAAGGCAACTGTCGTATTAGACTTCTCAGTACTGGGTTTTAGTCAGGGCACCTTAGAACGGTTTTTAGAAGTGTTAAAGATGCCCCATGGTGTACTCTTGGTGACAGGTCCTACCGGTAGCGGTAAAACCACTACACTTTATACGGCCCTGCAAACCCTGAATACGGCGGAGCGAAAAATTCTTACTGTAGAAGACCCGGTGGAGTATCAACTGGAAGGTGTTAATCAAATTCAGGTTAAACCGCAAATCAATTTAACCTTTGCCAGCCCGGATGTCATCATGATTGGCGAGATGCGTGATCTGGAAACTGCTAGTATTGCGGTACAGTCGGCGCTAACCGGGCACCTGGTGCTGTCTACCGTGCATACCAACGATGCGGCGGGCAGCATAACCCGGCTGTTGGACATGGGTCTTGAGGATTACCTGCTGACTTCCACCATCAATGGCGTTTTAGCCCAGCGCTTGGTGCGTATGCTGTGTCCCCGTTGTCGTGAGCCCTATGCGGTGTTACCGGAAGTGGTGGAGGAGTTGCAGTTACAGCGTTATAGTGACGCCGATACCATTACCTTATACAAGCCTGTCGGTTGTCCCGAATGCAGTGGTATCGGTTATAGGGGACGCGCCGCCATTATGGAATGTTTGATTATGAACGATGATCTACGGCGGCTGGTATTAAAACACGGCGATGCCACGGAAATCCAAGCGACCGCCCAGCGGCAAGGGATGGATACTATGTACGAGGATGGTCTGCGTAAGGCGGTGTTGGGTATGACCACCCTAGAAGAGGTGTTGCGGGTGACCCAAGAGGGGTAAATCATGCCGTTGTTTAGATACCAAGCTGTAGATGCTGCTGGCGAAATCATCAAAGAACAAATGGAAGCGAAGGACCAAGCCACCGTGGTTGGGCGTTTACAAGACCAGGGACTACTGCCCTTAAGTATTGAAGAAACCACCCCTGGTTCATTGAGCCATGGTCTTCGCCAACCGTTGTTGGCCAGACGGCAGCGTATTTCCCAAACCGATATCGCTCTGATAACCCGCCAACTGGCTAATCTTTTGCGAGCGGGTTTACCGTTAGACAGAGCCTTGACCATATTGATTGGTATTGCCGATGAAGGTGCGGTCAAAACCTTGCTGATTCGGATTCAAGATCAAGTGCGGGGTGGCGCCTCCCTGGCTGACGCCCTAGAAGCCCAGAATCGGGTATTTTCCCGCTTGTATCTAAATATGATTCGGGCTGGTGAAGCCGGTGCCTCATTAGACGTGGTGATGCTGCGACTGACAGAATTTATGGAGCGATCCAAGGCGTTGCGGGATTCCATCACCTCAGCGCTTATTTATCCGATTATTTTGTTGATTGCTGCGGGAATGACGGTACTTATTTTGCTCACCTGGGTAGTGCCACAATTTGAACAACTGTTCGAGGATGCGGGGCAGTCTCTGCCGTTGGCGACGCGAGTTGTGATCACCGTCGGGGAAGGGTTGCGCAACTACTGGTGGGTAGGCATGTTGGCCTTAGCTGGAGGGCTTTTGTATCTGCGTCAGCAATTAGATCGGCCCGAAAGCCGTTATCGTCTAGATAACCTATTGCTGCGTATTCCTTTGCTAAGGGAGTTAGTTGCCAAGGTTGAGATGGCGCGTTTCTCGCGCACTTTAGGAACCCTATTAAAAAACGGGGTGTCTCTTCTGAATGCTCTAACCATTGTCAAAGAAACCATGACCAATCAAGTCATGGCAACGGCTTTAAGCACGGTGGGAGAACGTCTTAAAGGAGGCCAGGGGCTTGCAGAGCCTTTGATGGAAGCAGGAGTGTTTCCGCGGCTTGCTGTCCATATGATCCGGGTGGGTGAAGAAACCGGGCAACTGCAAGATATGTTATTACAAGTGGCTGATACCTATGACCATGAGGTGCAGTCAGCCATCCAACGTTTGCTCGCCTTATTGGAACCTGTGTTGATTTTGGGTCTTGGGGTCATTATAGCCGCTATTATTATGTCTATTTTGGTAGCGATTTTTAGTCTTAACGAACTGGCGTTTTAATGATGAATGTAATATCAAAAAACTCTGATCCGATCCACGTTATGATGGGAAAACGTTTAAGGAAGAAAAAAAGTGTTTTACGCAGTCCTTTGATGGGTTTTACTTTAATTGAGTTGCTGGTGGTTTTAGTTATTTTAGGTTTATTGGCGGGTCTGGTGGGGCCTCAGGTTATGAAATACCTGAGTAGCGCCAACACCGATACCGCTCGCCTGCAGATTGCCGATTTAGGAGCGGCCCTGGATTTGTATCGCCTTGAAGTAGGGCGTTATCCCACTACAGAGGAAGGGCTGCAGGCTTTGATTGAAGCGCCGCCCGATGCAACCCGCTGGAGTGGTCCTTATTTGAAGAAAAGTGTAGTGCCCAAAGACCCCTGGAATAATGACTATCAATACCGCTCACCGGGCGACTATGGCGCTTTTGATCTTTATTCTCTAGGTGCCGATAATGCAGAAGGCGGCGAAGGAGAAGATCAAGATCTTGTCAGTTGGCAATAGTCACTTGACGATACAGGCATGAATAAAGCAAGGGCCTTTACCCTATTCGAGCTATTAGTAGTTTTAGCCATCGTCTCTTTAATGATCGCTCTGGTACCACCTATGCTGGCAGGGTTGGCTCCTGGCGCCGAATCCCGCGGCGCTGCGCGTCAGTTAGCCGCTGGCTTGCGGTTGGCCCGCAATACCGCCATTACGCGGCAACAAGAGGCCCGCTTGATTGTCGATTTGGAGCAACGCCATTTTCAGATTAGCGGTCATCAACGCAAGGTGTCTCTACCTGCCAAGGTGGTCATCAAGCTTTACACTGCCCAGGCGGAGCTGTTGGATGCGACCACTGGCAGTATTCGTTTTTTTCCTGATGGTAGCGCCACCGGGGGACATATTACCCTAGGTGACGACAGCCGGGTCGCCTACCAAGTCAATGTGGATTGGCTGACCGGGCGCATTACCGTGGCAGAGCCAACACCGTCTTAGTGGTCTCCTAGCGGCAAATATGCCAATGTCTAGATCTTCTATCCAACAGCAGGGTTTTTCGCTTCTTGAAGTGCTGGTGGCGTTTGCTATCCTAAGCTTGACGTTGGGCGCCTTGTTACAGGTGTTCGCCACAGGGCTACGCAACACGGCGTTGGCGGAGGACTATAGCTTGGCCACGTTACACGCCCAATCCGTGTTGGCTATTTTAGATAGCCGAGAATCCTTAAGTGAAGGACTTGAGAAAGGTGAGATCGACGCCACCTATTCCTGGCGGTTGAGTGTTATTCCTTGGCAAGATCCTAATCCTCTAGAACAACCCGAGGCTGACCTGGGTGAACAAGTAAGCGAGGGTGTCGGGTTTGATGAGGAGTTCGAGCGGGCACCCGTAGAGCCTTATCAAGTAACGGTGGGGGTGTTTTGGGAAAAAGCGGGTCGTACTCGCAGCGTGGTCCTAGACACTCTGCGGTTGACGCCCCAGGACGATCTATCCCTATGAAGCAGCGAGCCGCAGGTTTTACGTTATTGGAATTGCTGATTGCCTTGTCCCTCATGGGGTTGGTGTTGGTGATGGTATATAGTGCCCTTTGGCTTGGTATCCGAAGTTGGGATGCCGGCGATGAGCGCGCCACTCAGCTTAACGATATGCGGTTGGTGCAGGGGTTTTTGCGCCGCAATCTTAAGCAATCTCAAACCGTGTTTCGTATTGACGAAGATGCGCAACGGGTTGTGGTGTTCGAGGGTGCGGCGCAACATATGACCTTTGTAGCTCCTTTATTAACTCATTTGGGTCTGGGTGGTCTTTATCTCATTGAGTTGGATGTGATCGATGTGGAAGGTATCGGTCAGTTGCGTGTTCGTTGGCAGCCTTATCAGCCCGATAGTTTAGAGGATAACCGAGTCCATGAGGAGAACAGCGAAGCAACCCTGTTGTTGAGTGAGGTAGCGGATGTGCAATGGTCCTATTTTGGGATTGAGGAAAACGATGAAGAGCCAGACTGGCACGAACGCTGGATGAATACTCAGGAACGCCCTCGTTTGGTGAATCTGCGTCTTCATTGGCGGGGCGAACCCTGGCCAGATCTAGTGGTTACATTACCTTGACGAGCGTGCCTCAAAACCGAGGACTGGTGCTTATTATCGTATTGTGGATCATTACCCTACTTACCATTATAGCAGGCAGTTTGGTTTACACTGTGCGTACCGAAACCTTGTTGGCGAGTCACTCGATAGAACGGGCGCAAGCCCATGCCTTAGCGGAAGCGGGCCTCAACTACGCGGCTTTGCAGGTGTTGCGTCCAGCTTCTGAGCGAAGGTGGCCCGTCGATGGCAGCCGCCAAACATGGCGATTTGGACCTGGCAGGGTGTTTATTACTGTCACCGATGCCAGTGGCAGGATTGATTTAAATAGCGCTGATCGAGAACTGCTTAGAGCCTTATTGATTGACGTGGGTGTTTCACAAGAAGATCTTGATAGTCTTTTAGACACCATCGAGGACTGGCGCGACGCAGATGATTTACGACGGGTGAATGGGGCGGAAAGCAAAGAATACGAAACAGCCGGGCGAGCTATCGGACCTAAAAATAAACCTTTTGACAGTGTCGAGGAATTGCAACAGGTGTTAGGCATATCCTCGACAGCGTATCGACAGCTAGCCGAACGGGTCACGGTTTTTTCCCGACAACCGGGTATCAATCCGGCTGTTGCTTCAGGCAATCTATTGCGTATCTTGCCGGATGTGGATGCAGCCACTATCGATGATTACCTGATTGCCCGAGCGGAGCATTTTGCCCAAGGTTTACCGCCGCCTCCCGTGCCTATCAATAGTCCTTTTTTTTCCACGGCGCAAGGGTTAGCTTATCATGTTGCGGTTAAAGCGCACTTGACAACCGGCGTAACAGCGCTTATTGAAGCCACCATTGCTCAACCAAGACGCCCCGGTGAAGTGTATCATGTGCTAACTTGGCGTGAAGATCGTTAAAGTATTGGTGTTATCGAAAATCCATAAGTTTGTAAGAGAAAATGGTCGCTAAATTTTTGCAATCTGAAGTATCCCTTGACAGTATGCTTCGCCAGCTCGATATAAGTCGCTTTCTGCGCTGGTGGAAGGAAGGTTTGTTGGCTTGTCTGCCTTCTTCCGTCGCGCAGTATTTAGTCAGTTCGCCAAAGCGAACCGTTATCGAGATAAGGGGTGATGAGGTCGTCGTCTTAGAAGAAGAAAACCATAAGGTTGAAGAACTAGAGCGTTATCCTTTAGCGGCTGTCACTAAAGGGGCGGTTCTGAGTAACGTAGGTAAAGGTTCGACAAACCCCCTGGTGTTACGTTTACCTGCCAGCGTGGCATTGACTAAGAAATTAGTATTACCGTTGGCGGCTGAAACTAATCTGCGCCAGGTGGTTGGTTTTGAGATGGATCGGCTGACGCCGTTTACCGTCGCGAAAGTCTATTATGCCATACAGGTTTTACAGCGCGATACCCGAGCAAAACGTTTACACGTTCAATTTACTGCTGTGCCCCGCGCCCAGGTTGATGCGTTTTTAAAACCTTTGCTAAGGGTCGGTTTATCCTCTGATGTGGTGGATGTGGCTGACGGTAACCCCGAAATAAACTTATTGCCACCCGAGAAACGACCCCGTAAGGGGCAGTTTGCACAACGCTTAAAGGAAGCGCTGTTGATTCTTTTTCTGGTTTTAGTAGTGGCAGTGGCCATATTACCCCTCTGGCAACAGAAACGGCTTATCACCGATAACTTGATGGTTAAAGTAAAAATGGCTGAGCAGCAGGCGGAAGAAATATTTAACCTAAGAGGTGAGTTAGAAAACTCGTTAGAATCATCCCGCTTTCTACTGCAAAAGAGAAACGAAATTCCCCTTATGGTGGATATTATGAGCGAGCTAACTCGAATTTTACCAGACGGCACTTGGGTGGAAAGACTCGAAATTAAAGATAATGAAGTTCAGGTGCGGGGTCAATCCTCACAAGCCTCTGCCCTGCTTGCCTTAGTAGAAGCCTCTGAACTGTTTCATAGCGCCACCTTTGGATCACCCATCACAGCCGATCGAAGAACGGGGAAGGATCGTTTTTATTTATCAGCGCAGATATCTCAACAATCCTAATGGCAACAGGTTTGATCAATTCTGATAAACGGCAGCGTTTTGTCGCCCTTGCGCTACTTGTAGTTGTCGTGGGTGGGGTTTTTTGGCTTATAAACGATTTGCTTATCAGTCGATATCGCGATTATGGCGCCGAGATTGATCGCTTGCAAAGTCGTTTGCAAACCCTTAATCGAATGTTGGCGACGCGGGGAGATCTGGAAGCAAAAATAACTCAAATTAGGCAAGATCCCTCCATGAATATCTATGCGTTAAAACAAGCATCGCCTACCATAGCAGCCACCGATCTACAGCAGCGCGTTAAGGAAGCCGTAGAATCTAATGGCGGAGAGCTCATCAGTACGCAGATTTTGCCAGTGGTTGAAGAAGAAGGATTTGTCCAGGTGATTATTAGTATCCGCATGAATGGAGATACCGAGATTATGCAAAAGGTGCTCCATGATTTGGAATCAGAAAAACCTTTAATCTTTATCGACAACCTACAAATTACTGCTCGAACTGTTCGCCAGCGGCGACGCAGTCGGGATACTCCTCCCGAAACCACTGTACAATTAACCGCGCAATTTGATTTAGCGGGCTATATCCGTCGAGGAGGCTAAATGTTTGCTAATGGCCCTAGTTTATCCATCAGTTTATTGCTAATAGGCTGTCTTTCGGCGGCTAGCCTATTGGTTGTGCAATGGTTTAATCCACCCTCTGCCGATGAATACACATTTTTGCCTAACCAAAATATGAGCGAGTTTGAGGCGACACCTGTACAGCCCTTTCAAGTAGCCCCTTTAAATAATTATCGCACCATCATAGAACGTCCTCTGTTTCTTGCCGACCGCCGTGCCCCCGCAGAAGCGCCCGAAGAGACTTCTGTTTCAGAAACACCGGTCGGCGACGAGGATTTTGTTTTACTGGGTGTGGTGTTGACCCCAGACGCTAACATGGCGCTTTTGCAGATTGATAGAGGTGGACGGTTTGCCCGATTGAAGGTAGGGGAAAGGGTGAATGGCTGGGAGTTACAGTCTGTGCAGGCTAATCAGGTTAGCTTAAATAATGGCGAAAGAGAACTTGATCTACCGTTATTGCGTAACCAACAACCAGGTGCTAGCAGGTCGCGTCAGTCCCGCACAAATAGGCAACAAAATCATAGAGCTGCACAACCCCAGTTTGAAGAAGATTATTTAGAGTCTGATATTCCTCCTCCCTATAGATAACAATAGGACTTACGCATAACCAGGACTTTAAGTTGCCTGTGAAAGAGGCGTCGACGCTTTGGGGAGCCGTCGTCAAGCTTATAAGGCGGTATTTATGACGTCCTCTGGAACAAGCTGGGTAAGTCCTCACATGCGGGAAAATAAAGTGTTTGACGGCAAATACGATTTCTTTCTTTTCAAAAAGCCCTTTCTTTTTAAAGCATTGTTAGGATTTTTACTGTTATTACATGGCTGTGCAACGTCCTCACCCGATGACCCTTCCTCCAGCGATGATCTCTCTGAAAAGTTAGCTAAGGCTATTGCAACCCCCGATCAGCCAGCGACGCCATCGTCGCCTATGGCAGCACCGACCGTTGATGCTTTACAAGTCTCGCCACAAGCCAATGAGCCGCAGACCACTATAATTCCTGGCACAGGTGATTTTGTTAATTCACAACCCCCCCAGCCAATACCTCAAGGGTCGACAGTACGCGACGATGGAGAGGTTACCCTCAATTTTGAAGCAGCTGCTATTAGCGAGGTGGCCAAAGTCATCTTCGATATCCTTGAAGAAAACTACGTCATTGATCCCCGCGTGCGTGCCGAGGTCACCGTACAAACGGGTCGCCCTTTACCCAAGGAACTGCTTATTCCCACCTTAGAAAGTCTATTGCGCATGAATAATGCGGTATTGGTCTATAGCGATGGCATCTATAAAATTGTTCCTGCCACCGGCGCCTTACCCGGTAATGCAGCGCCAGTATTAGATACGGAGTCTTTGACGCCCGGTTATGGGGTGCGCATTGTTCCACTGCGCTACATCGGCGCCCAGGAAATGGCAAAAATCCTTGAACCGCTATTGCCTAGAGGCGGTGTCCTCTATGTGGATTCAAGCCGCAATTTATTGATGTTGGGTGGTGCCAGCCGAGAGCTTAATATTGCTCAACAAACTGTTGACGTCTTCGATGTGAATTGGCTTAAAGGCATGTCCATTGGCATGTATCGTTTACAGAATGTTGACAGTGGCGCTATGGTCGCGGATCTAAGCAGTTTATTTGGCGAAGGCGCCGAGATGCCCGGTGCGGGTTTATTTCGTTTTTTACCGATCAGTCAAATCAATGCGGTGTTAGTGATTACTCCCCAGGCTGAGTACTTGGAAGATATCGGTGCGTGGATCGAACGCTTGGATAGTATCGGTGGTGAACGGTTATACGTCTACGAAGTGCAAAATGGTAATGCTGAATACATCGCATCTATATTAGCGGAAGTCTTTGGGACTCAGGGCGGTCAAGCAGTCTCTACCACGTCAGGTCGTGTTGCCCCTGGTTTAGAACCTGCCCAGCTCTCGTCGCCCGGTGCGTCCGATCAAAATGGTATCGATGACGACGAACCGACTGAAACAGGCACATCGTCTGGTTTGAGAGGACAAAATGAGGGTGAATCCCGTCTTCAGCGGGACGCTGAAGGCGGCAATATCCAGGCTCAGCAAGCAACCCTAGGGGCGCCGCCGCCTGCAAGCCGGGGGACAGGTAATTCAGGGGGTGGCATGGAAGGGGTGCGTATTATTCCCGACGTGGAAAATAATACGCTTCTTATTTGGGCGAGTAACTTTACCTACGAAAAAATCCTCGATGCCTTGCGTAAATTAGACCTTACCCCGCGCCAAGTTTTGGTGGAAGTCACCATTGCAGAAGTGACCCTAGGGGGAGATTTACAATATGGCTTACAATGGTTTTTTAAGAACAATGTCGCCGGTGACTATGGCGGGAGAGGTGTGTTGGGCCAAGAAGGCACCGGAGGAATTAGTAGAACTCTTGGCGGGGCTTCCTCCTTTGCTTATAGCATTAGCAAAGATGGTGTGGTGCGTTTGTTGTTGGAAGCTTTAGCGGAAGAATCTAGAGTTAAAATTTTATCCTCCCCGCAGATAATGGTCATCGATAATCAGGAGGCCGAAATTCGGGTAGGTAACGATCAACCGGTGCGCTCGTCAACGACGACCACAGATGGGGGAAATATAACCGAGTCTATCGAATTTCGGCAAACGGGTGTGGTGCTGACAGTCTCTCCACAGGTGAACGCCGGTGGTCTTATCACCATGGATATTGCTCAAGAGGTCACCGATGTGGGTGACATCGATGCCGCCACCGGCCAACGCTCTTTTTTGACTCGAGAAGTGCAAAGTAGAGTGGCTATTCAGAGTGGTGAAACTATTGTCTTAGGGGGATTGATCAGCGAATCGCGACGCTCTGTTGAGAGCGGTATTCCTGTGCTTTACAAGGTGCCAGTGATTGGTCCTCTGTTTGGGCGCACTACCAATGAGACAAATCGGACCGAGTTGTTGGTGCTAATTACCCCGCAGGTAGCGCGGGATAACCGGGAGGCACTACAAGTGACCGAAGAGCTAAAACAACGCATGAGAACCGTGGCGCCTTTTGTGGAAGAACATTTCGAAAAAAAACCAATCATTATCGAACCTACCAGATCTTGATAGCTTTTAAACGATGCCATTGCAAGCTGAATCAAAAAGCACAATAGGTCTAAATGGCCCAACTGACCTTTATAGCCTAACAGTTTCCATTGTTGTTTACTCGCCAGACCAGAACTTATTGAGGAATGTGCTATATCACATGGACGAGGCGTTAAGTTATGCGCGACGTTATGGAAACTTGACTTTAGTTAAACTTATCCTAGTGCACAATGGACCGGATACTGCTTATCCCCATGAGTGGCAGCCCTTGCTCGACCAATGGATAAAACAGGCAGATAGTGTGGAGTTATTGAGCAATCATGGCAACATCGGTTACGGTGCAGGTCATAATTTAGCCCTTGATAACGCAAAGAGTGACTTTCACCTGGTTTTAAATCCCGATGTGTTGTTGGAAAAAGATGCGCTTTTGCACGCCTGCGAGTTTATGGTTTCCCATCCAGAGGTAGGTCTTTTAACACCAGCTGCACAAGATAGAGACGGCTATCGTCAATATCTTTGCAAACGTTATCCAACGTTGCTGGATTTATTATTGCGCGGATTCGCCCCGGGGTTTCTAAAGCGATTTTTTCAAAAACGCCTGCATGATTATGAGTTACGGGATAAAGTCGGCAATAGGGTGTTATGGGATGTGCCGATAGTCAGTGGCTGTTTTATGTTATTTCGGCATTTGGCGTTGCTTCGTTTAGGTGGCTTTTCTCCTGCCTATTTTATGTATTTCGAGGATTTTGATATCAGTCTTCGGGCAGCCAAGATAGTGCGCACGGTTTACGTGCCTAGCGTGCGCATTACCCACTTTGGTGGCCATGCCGCCCATAAAGGGTGGCGGCATATTGCCTTGTTTTCCCGCTCGGCGGTGGCGTTTTTTAAGACCCACGGTTGGAAATGGGTTTAAAAACATCGGCTTTTGCAGTGCCTTTCAATAGCGGTCTGAGATAACCCCCTGTATAGCTTTGGAGTTGTCCCGCGACGGTTTCGGGGGTACCCACAGCCACTACTTCACCACCCCGATCGCCCCCCTCGGGTCCCATGTCGATGACCCAATCGGCTGTTTTGATGACATCCAGGTTATGTTCAATAATCACAATAGTATTACCGCGATCACGCAACTTGTGTAGCACCTTTAAAAGTTGCTCGATATCGTAAAAATGTAGCCCAGTGGTCGGTTCATCCAAAATATATAAAGTTTTTCCGGTATCCCGTTTGGAGAGTTCCCGGGCTAGTTTTACCCGCTGCGCTTCGCCGCCCGATAAGGTGACTGCATTTTGACCCAGTCTCACATAGCCTAACCCCACTTCCATCAGCGTATGAAGTTTATGGTTTATGGCGGGAATGGCATCAAAAAAGGGCAACGCATCTTCTACGGTCATATCCAGCACTTCGTGGATTGTTTTGCCTTTATAACGTATCTCCAAAGTTTCTCGGTTATAACGCTTTCCCTGACAGACATCGCAGGGGACATAGACATCCGGCAAAAAATGCATTTCCACTTTAATAACGCCATCTCCTTGGCACGCTTCACAACGTCCGCCTTTAACGTTAAAACTAAAGCGGCCCGGTAAATAACCCCGCGAGCGCGCCTCGTGGGTCGCCGCAAATAGCTCTCGAATAGGGGTAAACAGCCCTGTATAGGTGGCTGGATTCGAGCGGGGTGTGCGACCAATAGGGCTTTGATCGATATTTACTACCTTATCCAATTGCTGTAATCCTTGCACGTCTTGGCAGGGGGCTGGTGATTCATTGGCGTTGTTCAAATCCCGCGCGGCATAGGGATATAAAGTGTTATTGATTAAGGTGGATTTGCCAGAACCCGATAAGCCGGTAACGCAGGTCATCAACCCCAAGGGAATATCCACGTCCACTTGTTTGAGATTATTACCGCTAGCCCCAATAATCCGCAGAACCTGTTCGGGATCGTTAGGAACGCGCTGCCGCGGCACTGGGATGCCGCGGTGTCCTGCTAGGTACTGGCCAGTCAGTGATGCGGTATTGGCGACAATGGCCGCTGGAACACCTTGCGCCACAACGCGGCCGCCGTGCATCCCTGCGCCAGGCCCCATGTCCACCACATAGTCCGCAGTGCGGATGGCTTCTTCGTCGTGTTCCACCACAATCACCGTATTACCTAGATCCCGCAGGCGCAACAGGGTTTGCAGCAAACGAGCATTGTCCCGTTGGTGCAATCCAATGGTGGGTTCATCCAACACGTACATGACCCCCACTAAGCCGGCGCCAATTTGGCTGGCTAAACGAATCCGTTGCGCTTCACCCCCAGACAAGCTATCGGCGCTGCGTTCTAGGGTTAGATAATCTAACCCCACATTGACCAAAAAAGTAAGCCGCGCCTCAACCTCTTTGATAATCTTACTGGCGACGCTGCCTCGTTGGCCGGGCAGGCTCAAGGTAGCGAAAAAACGCTCGGCTTCACCAATGGGCAATGCGGTCATTTCCGGTAAGCTTTTGCCCACCACAAACACATGCCGGGCAGCCCGGTTTAAACGGGTTCCTTGGCAGTCGGGACAGGGTTGAGAACTTAAGTATTTTGCCAATTCTTCTCGGATAGCGTTAGAGTCTGTTTCTCGATAGCGGCGTTCTAGATTGGGAATGATGCCTTCAAAGGGATGGCTACGCTGAATAGCATCGCCCCGCGCCGTTATATAATTAAACTGGATGGGTTCTGCTTGGCTGCCATAAAGAATAGTTTGCTGAATAGCTTGGGGCAGGTCTTGGAAAGGCATCTCTGGAGAGAACCCATAATGCTGTGCTAATGCACAGATCATCTGATAATAATACAAATTGCGTTTATCCCAGCCCCGCACGGCCCCTTCGGCTAGGCTTAAGTGGGGATGAGCCACCACCCTTTCGAAGTCAAAAAACTGCTTAACACCCAATCCGCCGCAGCTTGCGCAGGCCCCCGAAGGATTATTAAAAGAAAATAATCGAGGTTCCAATTCGCTTAAACTATAACCACACACAGGACAGGCAAAGTTGGCGGAAAAAACCAGGTCTGTCCGGTCCGGCTCGTCCATAAAGGCCACTCGGACAAGTCCACCGGAAAGACGCAGCGCTGTTTCAAAGGACTCAGCCAAACGTAAGGTCAAATCCGCTCGCACTTTGATACGGTCCACCACCACTTCGATGGTATGCTTACGCTTGGCATTGAGAGGCGGCAGGGTATCTAGTTCGATGATCTCGCCGTCGATGCGGGCTCGGATAAAACCTTGGCTATGCAGTTCTTCGAGGAGCTTAGTATGCTCGCCCTTGCGCCCTTGAACTAAAGGCGCTAGCAGCATCAAACGACTATCTGCCGTAAGATCAAGCACCTGATCGACCATTTGAGAGACTGTTTGAGCATTAAGCTCAATGTCATGATCTGGGCAGTGAGGAATGCCAACCCGAGCGAAAAGTAGCCGCAGATAATCATAAATCTCGGTGATGGTGCCGACGGTGGAGCGAGGATTATGGGAGACGGATTTCTGTTCAATGGCTATCGCTGGCGATAAGCCTTCAATGTGATCCACCTCGGGTTTTTCCATGATAGACAAAAATTGTCGCGCATATGCCGATAAAGATTCTACATAGCGGCGCTGACCTTCCGCATAAATAGTGTCAAAAGCCAGTGAGGATTTGCCGGAACCGGATAGACCCGTAATTACGATGAGCTGATCCCGGGGTAAATCCACGTTAAGATTTTGTAGGTTATGGGTGCGTGCGCCGCGAATTCTGATAGTGTCCATGATTTTCTCGTGACTCAATGAACTGGTAACATTAAACACATGCTATGTTGATACAACCGCAAAATGAGGTTATGACATTATGGGCTCGGCGCTAACCAAGACAACCAGTATGGCGCCCGCGGAACGTAAGGCAGCCTTAGCCTTAGCCGGTCTTTATGCGCTGCGTATGCTAGGCTTATTTCTGGTTTTGCCAGTATTTGCTCTCTATGCCGAAAATTTAGACGGCGCCACCCCGTTTCTAGTGGGGATCGCTATTGGTACTTATGGCCTCACCCAAGCGTGTTTCCAAATTCCATTCGGTATGCTGTCCGACCGTGTTGGCCGTAAGCGCATTATTATACTGGGTCTAGTCATTTTTGCTGTGGGGAGTGTTGTTGCAGCCCAGGCAGATTCTATAGTAGGTATCATTGTGGGCCGCGCCATTCAGGGAGCAGGCGCTATAGCTGCTGCTGTTTTAGCCCTAGCAGCCGATTTAAGCCGTGAGGAGCAACGCACTAAAGTCATGGCTATTATTGGCGTCAGTATTGGTTTTGCCTTTGCGCTGTCTATCATATTGGGTCCTGTCTTAAACAGCTGGGTGGGTGTTCACGGCATCTTTTGGATTACCGCTTGTTTGGCTTTAGCGGGCATCGCGGTAATCCATTTTGTGGTTCCACAACCCGTCTCTAGCCGCTTTCACCGGGATACCTCGCCAGTGCCCGTCCTGTTCAAACGAGTGTTGCGGGATGTACAATTGCTGCGTTTAGATTTTGGGGTTTTTATCTTACATAGTCTGCTAACCGCGACATTTTTGGCGATACCCCTGGCGCTGGATCATGTTGCCGGGTTTCCCGTCACATCCCACTGGCGGATTTATCTACCGGCGTTAGTATTTTCGCTGCTGGCTATAGTACCCATCATTATCCTAGCGGAGAAGCGTCAGCAGATGAAGGGGTTGTATTTGGCGGCGGTGCTAGGTTTATGTCTGGTTGAAGTGGGTTTCTTGGGTTTTTACGATAGCCCGTTGGGTGTAGGCATTTTGTTATTTCTGTTTTTTACCTGCTTTAATTTTTTAGAAGCAGCTCTGCCTTCCTTGATAACAAAACTGTCTCCCTCCGATGCTAAAGGCACTGCCATGGGTGTCTACTCCACCAGCCAGTTCTTGGGTGCTTTTGTGGGTGGCGCCCTCGGTGGCTGGGCCTACAGCTTATTTGACCTGAGCGGGGTATTTGCCGTTGCCGCTCTGGGTGCTCTAGTTTGGTTCAGGGTGGCCTATGGCATGGATGATCCTCGTAACCTTAGTAGCTATCTGCTCAAGGTGGGTGATGTCAGCGAAGCGGAAGCGCAGCAAGTGGCTATGCGCTTATCTCAAGTTCCAGGTGTCGCGGAAGCTGTTGTGGTCGCCGCTGAAGGTGTCGCCTATCTTAAAGTAGACCGGCATACTTTAGATAAAGCAGCTTTGCAAAGTTTTTCAGTAGTCTAGCTTTCTAGATGTGATGAATTTTTATAATTATTCACCCTCGCGTCATTCTCGCCATGGACTGGCGAGAATCCAGAGCCATGGACGGCAAGCACCGGTAGACAACCGCCTGCCACCCTCCTTGGCAACTGGATTCCGGCAATCCCTGCCGGAATGACGGGTGAGCAGTTACGAATTTTTAAAAAATTGAATCAAAATATCAGTAGACTTTTGACTATAAAATTAGAGGAGCGATGAAAGTGGCCAGAGGTGTTAATAAAGTCATTTTGGTAGGCAATTTAGGTAAAGATCCTGAAGTACGTTATTCCCCAGGCGGTGCGGCAGTTGCCAATATCACTATCGCCACCAGCGATACCTGGAAGGATAAGCAAACGGGTGCCCAGCAGGAACGCACCGAATGGCACCGAGTCGTATTTTTTGGACGATTGGCGGAAATAGCGGGGGAATATTTGCGAAAAGGTCGTCAGGTCTATGTGGAAGGACGATTGCAAACCCGCAAATGGCAAGGCCAAGACGGTCAGGATCGCTATACCACTGAGGTCGTCGCTAATGAAATGCAAATGCTCGGTGGTCGCGATGGGGCCACAGCCAGTTTCGAACCCCGGGAGCAATCAATGCCTCGCCAGGAACAGCCCCAAATGTCACCACCGAATACACCCAGTGGGCAACCGCCAAGCCCCTCACTGGATAACGATTTTGATGATGATATTCCTTTTTGACAAATGCTTACCTGCGCGACCTGCAGCTCTAGACGGGTTGGTATTTCCTTTTCACTCTTCTGCCCAAGGATTGATTAACATGACACCGGTTGGTTCAAAATCTGCGATGTTACGTGTCATAACATGCAAACCATGATGGCGTGCCGTCGTTGCAATCAAGCCGTCATTTGATGCTACAGTTTTGCCTCGTTTCTGCGCTGCCGCGGTCAGTTCCCCCCAAATATGTCCAGCTTCCCGATCAATTGGAAGAAGACGGGAAGCATAATCACGCTCTAAAGTCTGCAACCAACGTTGCAGGGCGCGTTTGCGTTTGCCATCTTCAAGAAGCTCAATGCCCTTAGCGATCTCGCCGATCGAGATCACGCTGAGAAATAGATCATCCTCTGCAATCTCCTCGACAGCTCGGCGCACGCTTTGATTTCCATGTGCTTGCCGTATCTCTGACAGAACACATGTGTCTAGAAGGACTCTCACAAGTTAATATCCCGCATGGACGAACGATCCCGTTTTAAGTCCACGCCTTTGAGATCAGACCCCTCATCCATAAGAAATTTCTTGAACCCTGTTTTTTTGCCGGTAAGTTGTTCATAGTCCCGTAAAGCCATGACAATGACAGCGTCGTTCCGGCGCAAAACACGCTGCGGACCTTCCACGAGGGCACGATTAACAAGTTCACTAAACTTGTTTTTTGCCTCTGCGAGGCGCCAATCCATAATCTATCCCCTCTTATAATCTAGACAATCTAGCTAGATTATGTAATTGTTCAGCAGAAAAGGCAAGGAGGATGAATCATAAAAGAAGATAATTTAGGCAAAATGCGGGCGTGTTCGATTGGCGAATGCGACTAGTGACAGCATCACAGGCACTTCAACCAAAACCCCCACCACAGTGGCTAGAGCGGCGCCGGAATTCAGGCCAAACAGGCTGATGGCAACCGCAACAGCCAATTCAAAGAAATTGGATGTGCCGATCAATGCGGCAGGGGCAGCCGTATTAAACGGTACGCGCCACAGGTATCCCCAACCATAGGCAATGATAAAGATGCCATAGCTCTGGATCAGAAGCGGGATAGCAATCAAAGCAATCACCATGGGCTTGTCAATAATGGTTTGAGCCTGAAAACCAAACAACAGAACCACCGTGGCCAAAAGCCCCATGATTGAGAACGGTTTGACCTTTCCAGTGAAGCGGTTAATAGCCTCATTATTACCGGAGTCGTCTAGTATTTTGCGCGTTATATAGCCAGCCGCCAATGGAATGACCACATAGAGCACAACGG
>CAZGON010000040.1:0-23195 GCA_964527085.1 uncultured Candidatus Competibacteraceae bacterium | reverse complement strand
CCAATCCTGCCTATACCGCTATCGTCGACTACTTCTTCAATAACGCCCAGCCTATCCTTGATGAGGATAGGCTGTCTTGTGAGTCAACAGAGCGCTTTACCCTAAACACCTTTGTGGTGGGGAACGGAACGGTCAACATCGACCCTGCTGTGCCGACCTATAGATGCGGAGAAAGAGTAATCCTAACAGCGTCGGCTGGGGCGGATGAAAACTTTACCGGTTGGGTCGGCGATATTAATGCCTCTACTAATCCTTTAGTGCTCATTATGGAAGCCGATACCTCCGTAACGGCACAATTTCAAGGAACGATTAATACTAGTCCTCCTGTTATTAAAAATCTAACCGTTTCACCCAGTGATACCATAGCTACAGTGTCCTGGCAGACTGACAAACCGGCTTTTAGTCATGTGGAATATGGCGTTACTCCCAATCATGAACTTGGATTAGTTGAGTCCAATGACTTAGCAACAATCCATACAGTCACACTGACCAATCTCATTCCTGCTACCACTTACTATTATCGCGTCATCGCAGAAAATGCCGACGGTGATGGGGATAGTACTGTAGATGGTCTTTTTAACACGGTTTTTTCTGATCCTGGTGGCGCAGGCATTATTTCGGACGATTTTGATTTTCCGAACTTGGATTTAGAGGTTTGGGAGCTTATTGATCCGGTAGGGGATGGTCGAGTAGAGATAGTAGGATCTGGCACACCAGATGCACAGTTGCGACTGTCGGTGCCCGCTGGGACCAACCATGATGTATGGACGTCGGGCAACCATGCGCTAAGGATAATGCAAGCAGCGCAAGACGAGGATTTCGAGATAGAAGTAAAGTTTGAGTCACTACCCACCCAAAAATACCAGTTGCAGGGTATTGTGGTGGAACAGGACACATCAAACTTTATCCGCTTTGATACCTATAGCAATGGCAATAACTTGTATGTATTTGGAGCGTTATTTGATGCTGGGTCATCGCCTGAAATAGTCATGAACCAAGCCATTGATGATAGCGCAGGTGCATTATATTTACGGCTTACTCGGATAGGTGACGCATGGACCGCGCAATATGGCTTTGACGGTGAGCAGTGGTTCATGGCTGAAGAATTTAACCATACGTTAACGGTATCAGCGGTGGGTGTCTATGCGGGTAATTCCGGTGCTAATCCTGCCTATACCGCTGTCATCGACTACTTTTCCAATAATGCCGTCCCTATCTTCAACATGGACGATGGTGTTACAGAAATAGATAATGTTGCCCCATTGGTTCATCAAATTCGCGCTATCTCTAGCGTAGATGGAATAGATCTCAGTTGGTCCACCGATGAATTGGCCACTGCCACGGTTGAATATGGTGAAACCACGGATTTAGAAATGGGGGTCATTAACAGTGTTGATTTGGGTAGCAGTCAAACGCTAACAATTCCAAGCTTATTGCCCAACACCGTTTACTTTTATCGCATTATATCGGTTGATATTTATGGAAACGCAAGTGCTTCACCCATTTTAAGCAGTGTCACTCAGGCTGTGGGTGGTTCGCAAAGTGGTGGACCTACTATCGATATCTGGTATGGACCAGAGCAGATCTTTGGCAATGCTGGGATGCCGCAGCGGTTTGCCAATATTCTTGGCAATGTTTCTGATAGCGACGGTGTGGCGTCGTTGACCTACTCTCTTAATGGTGGACCGCAGCAGGTTCTCTCTTTTGACTCTAGACATCTTCGTCTTGTCCGTGCCGGGGACTTTAATGCCGAAATCGAGTATACCGATTTGCAGGTAGGCGTTAATCAGATCACTTTACGGGCTGTGGATAATTTGGGTAACGCAAGTGTTGAGGCAGTGACACTGAACTATATGGACGGACCTGTGCCTTCCCAGACTTATCAGATAGACTGGGGTAACGTGTCGGCCATTTCCCATGTCGCCCATGTGGTTGATGGGAAATGGGCGTTAGAAAGTCAGGGTGTGCGTACAGTAGAAACTGGCTATGATCGATTGATCGCAGTGGGAGATCTGCAATGGACTAACTACGAAGCCACTGTCGAAGTCACTTTAAACAGCTTACCCCGAGAAAACAATGTTCCCCTATTAGGACTTGCCATGCGTTGGACAGGTCATTATGACTGGGCGGGTGAACAGCCGCGGACAGGTTGGTGGCCCCTTGGTGCAATGGGTGGTCTACGTTGGGGATTTAGTGGAACCAGCGGCACCGCTTATCAGATGATTGCCAGCAATGGTAGTGCACAAAACACGAACGATAATGCGCCCGAACTTGCCGCGGGAGTTATTTATCTACTCAAAATGCGGGGTGAGTTAGAATCCGATGGCCAAGTACGTTACAGCTTTAAAGTCTGGGCACAGGGACAGCCTGAACCCAATAGCTGGGGCACGACCTGGAAAACAAGCCGATTCTTCACGCCGCCACCAGCTAGTGGGTCACTCTTGCTGGTAGCCCACTACATCGATGTGACCTTTGGGAAGGTGTCGATTGTTCCAGTAGGTAATTGAGTGATTTGAGTTGAAAAGAGTCAGGGTAATCATGCCCTGACTCTTTGGTGCTAAAATGGCTTGTAAATTGCTTATTAACAATTCTAGAGCGTTTTCGCTTTTGCTGTACACAAGATCTTAAGCACCGCCAATACCAAACAATAACAAAGTATATGATCGAATTGAAAATGATTTAGGTATTTCCTTAGCAACCTTTTAGTTATCACTGCCTGGTGTATGTTACAACTCCCTCTACTGGTAGCAGATAACTGACGATTGATTACTGAAGAATGCAAATATGGATATTTTCCCAGTACACGTACGTGCATGTATTTTTGTTCTAGCAGCCTATGGGGTTGCAACCCTGTATATATTCTTTTTTTTTCGTTACAAGTATTTATTAAAATGGTCTGCTTGTTGGGGAATTATAACAAGTGCGGCATTTTTATCTGGACATTTTGCGATAGTGGTTACGACGCTTATTCTTGTAAGCGTATTTTTAATACCTCAAAAAAAAGCTGAGCAGATAAAATATTATTTTATTTTATTGCCTATCATACCTCTTTTTGTTTATGAGGTTCCAGGTCCCTTAGGTATTAATTTGCTTTTGGATTTAACATATGCCCGGTTACTTTCTCTAGTAATATTAGTGCCTGCCTTTATTGCCATTATTAGCAAATCCGGAGGGGGTACTAAGAAATTTTTATATGGATCCTTAGATAAACTCATCTTTTCTTATGTTTTTTTATTGTCCCTTTTAGCCTTTAGAGATACCACGGTTACATCAGGTTTTCGAGGAGCTTTCAATCTCATTGCCTTAGATATTTTCCTGCCTTATTACGTTATCAGCCGGTCTGTTCAATCTCTTGATGATTTTCGTAGAGTTTTTATAGGTATTCTATTTTCCGCAATAATGCTGTCTTTTCTTGGACTGTTCGAGCAAAAATTTCAATGGCCTTTTTTTGGATACCTACCAGAGCTTTTAGATTTTCGCCCCGTTGTTGTCAATGCATTCGGTGAAGTCCGGGGGATCTTTCTGAGAGTTAACGCAACCATGGCGCCCATTCCGCTTGGTTACTTTATGGTTTTTGCTTTAGGGATATTGCTATTCATAAAGGAGTTGCTTCCAAAACGAAAATTATTCATTTTTGCTACTTCGGTATTATTTTTAATCACCCTTATTTTCACAGGATCTCGTGGCGCTTGGCTAACTGCACTTGTTTTTTTACTGTTTTACTTCTATTTAAAAGTTTCAAACCTTTGGCTGAAGCTTGGTTTTTTAGCTGGCGGAGTAGGGTTGATTTTTGTTGGGAATTTAATCCTTACTATGATGGGAGGCTTAAACGTAGATTCAGTCGACGAACATGGTACCTTTCAATACCGAATTGATCTTGTCAAAACTTCAATCGATGTTATCACGGACAATTTTTTGTTTGGAACTGACGATCCCAACAAAGGTGGAGCACTTGAATCAATGCGCCAAGGGCAAGGAATTATTGACATTGTTAATAGCTATCTCGAATTGCTTTTTTATTATGGCGTCGTTGGATTTACCTTGTTCTTAACAATATTTTTTATCTCGCTGCGTAATTTATATGAAGCAGCAAAATCAATGAAAAAAAACCGCGATATCTGGTTATTGGGAAACATGTTGATTGCCATGACGATGGCCACATTAGTGATGATAGGGACAGTAAGTTCCGTAAACTTTATACCCATTTATTATTGGTCCCTAATTGGACTCGTGGGTGCCTATACTCGCATGTGTAAAAACTATGGAATGAGATCCAGTAAAGTCAATGATAACTCGGAGCAGTTAGTTGCTGTGCGTTCAAAGTTACTGTCTTCGCTTCGGTAAACACCAATTTTATAAAACTCTTTAGCAGGTTATGGGATTTTTCATTGCTGGCCGCTCGATGGAAATCGCCGCCGCCTTGACAGTGTTGTCCGCCTGTGAAAATCTGTGCTTGATATTCAGAAAATTGCCCTTACATTCTAGATTAAGTGCGGAAATTTGCACAAAACCTACTGGAGTGACAAATAATGGCAATAGTACGGCACGATCCTTTCACTGTTCTAAATCAACTGCAATGGGAAATGAACCGTTTGTTCGATACGGGTCGTTTTACCTTTTAATTGTCTAAACTCTATTGATAGCGTTTAATGACCCATGAAATTTAAGGATTATTATGTCATTCTAGGTGTCCCGCGGGATGCCTCGCAAGACGATATTAAACGTGCCTATCGTAAACTGGCCCGCAAATATCATCCCGACGTGAGTAAAGAAACCGATGCCGAAGAAAGATTTAAAGCAGTCGGTGAGGCTTATGAGGTCTTGAAAGATCCGGAAAAACGGGCTGCTTACGACGGCGTGGGTCGGCACTGGAAGCAGGACCAGGATTTTCAGCCCCCACCTAACTGGGAGCAGCGTTTTAACGTTGGCAGTGGTGGCTATACTGATACCGATCTTGGCGGTTTTAGCGATTTCTTTGAATCTTTATTTGGTCGAGGAGATCGTGCGCCGTTTGGTGATAGAGGTGGATTTCAAAGCAAGGGCAGAGATGAACACGCTAAAATCACGATTGGTCTAGAGGATACGTTTCAGGGCGCTGCGCAAACTCTTACCCTGCAAAGTCCAACCGTTGATGAGCAGGGACGAGTGATTACCCGATCGCGTACTCTCAATGTAAAAATACCTAAAGGGGTGACCGAAGGTCAACGTATTCGTCTTGCCGGGCAGGGCGCTTCGGTTCCTGGATCGGGCCAGCCAGGAGATCTTTATTTAGAAATCATGTTTCGGCCCCATCCTCGTTTTCGCGCTGAGCGCCGGGATATTTTTATAGAACTTCCCATAACGCCTTGGGAGGCGGCCTTGGGGGAAACGGTGACCGTACCTACCTTAGCAGGCAAGGTAGATCTCAAAGTTCCTGCGGGTTCTCAATCGGGAAAACGACTGCGTCTTAAAGGCCGCGGTTTACCTGGAAACCCCCCGGGTGATCAATATGTAATCCTGCGTATTGTGACACCCATCGCCGATACTGACCAAGCCAAGGCATTCTATAAAAGAATGGCAACGGAGTTACCCATGAATCCGCGCTTAGAACTTGGGGTATAAGCTTGATGAGCAAAGACATTACTTACCAAATAACCGGTATTGTGCTCGATGAAGGTATGGGTTTAACGTTGGGGGAATTATGCCAGCTTTGCAAAGCGAATGCTGAACAGATTATGGCCATGGTGGACGAAGGTTTGGTTGCGCCACGGGGTTCCCATAGGCAGGATTGGCATTTTGATGGAACCTCTGTAAAGCGTGTGCAGATTGCCCTGCGTCTGCAACAGGATTTAAACGTTAATCTGGCCGGGGCAGCGCTGGTGCTGGATTTATTAGAGGAGTTACAAGAGCTCAGGCGTTGGCGCCATTGCCAAAGTAATTTCTAAGAACAGAAGCGTTCACATGAACATACTATTTCTTGACCGATCTAAAAGTGGACAATCTGACAGGCGACTTATTGACTTATAGGGATTGACAAGCATCGTTGATGGCACATACTCAGCCACATTCAATTCGCGCGATTACTTTTGATTTAGATGATACCTTATGGGATATCTGGCCCATTATTGAACGTGCCGAGGCTCGCCTGCATGCTTGGCTACAGGCTCAATACCCGGCGATACCGGCGCAATTCTCAGCCTTAGAGCTTAGAGAGTTAGCCAACGAGATCGCTGAACAGCGACAAGAGATTGCTCATGATCGAACCCTTATACGTATGGAAGCGTTGCGGTTGGCGGCTGAGCATGTGGATTGTAAAGATTTTTGTCCAGAATCCGCTTTTGACATCTTTTTGGCAGCCCGTCATGAGGTGATATTTTTTGCCGATGTGTTACCGGTTTTGGAACGATTGGCAGGCCGCTATCGGCTCGGTGCTTTATCTAATGGGAATGCCGATATCCATCGTGTGGGGTTGGGCCACCTGTTTGAATTTGCCATCAGCGCCGTCGAGGTGGGTGTCGCTAAACCTGAGCCCGCTATTTATCAAGCCGCCTGCCGTCTCTTGGAGTTATCACCTGAACAGATCGTTCATGTGGGTGATGATCCTCAAAACGATGTGCTAGGGGCAGCGCAAGTGGGTTTGCGCACAGTATGGGTAAACCGTGATGGGAGAGCGTGGCCTGGCGGTCAGTGCGCCGATGCCGAGATTAAAACGTTGGAAGAACTAGAACATGTGTTAACGGGCTGGTAAACGGATTGAGAAAAAAGTCTTCCCCTGCAACACAGGGGAAGATCAGGAAAATCTACTATTGATTAACTTCCGATGCGACTTGGACCGGATACCTTAGTCACCGCAACGACGCTGGGCCGTGGTTGCGAGGTGCCGCCGTCAGGCCAGTTGCTCACGGGTTCCTCAACGGTACCACCTTCGCCGGGATGTTGAACGTTGCAAAAGAACGTTGTTGAGTGCGGTGTAAATTCTGGACCACAGATCTCGCAGCCCACGGGACCGCTTAAGAATTGCCGCAGATAGCCACGATCTCGGCCAGCGGTGGGTACGGCATAGACACCATCGTTGATGGGTTCGGGTAAATTGAGATCACCTGTTTGACCATCGGTGGCGATCCATAAGTTACCGCGACGATCAAAGGCCACATTATCGGGTGCACCGATAGGACTAATCCGATCCGCATAAGGGTAACCGGCAAAATAAGTACTTCGTGGATTCACTGGCGCACCATCAAGCGTGGTCAGGAAGCTGCCTTCAGGATCTTCTGGATTGCCGCACAGTAAAAAGATTTCCCAGTGAAAGCTGCCTGCCGCTGCATCGTCGCCCGCTTCAGTAATTTCCAGAATATGGCCTGTCTCGTTGGGAGCGCGGGGATTTGTAGCGTCTGGGGACATGCTTACCAAGCGTCCCTGAGCGTCAGTGGTCCCGTTGCCTTCGCGATTAGTGTTATTGGTCAAAACCACGTAAACTTTGCCGGTTTCAGGACTCGGTTCCACGTCTTCCGGTCGGTCTAATGGAGTGGCGCCGACAATATCCCCAGCTCGACGGGAATTAATCAATATATCACCTTGGTTAGTAAAACCATTCGTCTCGTCTAAACCGCATTCTCCGTACAGTAGCGGTATCCATTCGCCGCTGCCATCATCTTTGAACTTAGCAACGTGCAGAACGCCGTTGTCCAGCAAATGAAGGTTGGCCTCTCGATTGTCAGGGTCGTAAGTACCATCGCTAACAAATTTATAAAGATATTCGAAACGCGCATCATCACCGGAATAAATGGCCACGCGATTGTCTTTAGTGATGGCGCTGGTGGCCCCTTCGTGTTTAAAGCGACCCAGGGCGGTGCGCTTTTTAGGCACAAAGTTAGGATCATAGGGGTCGATTTCCACTACCCAACCAAAGCGAAACGCTTCGTTGGGTTCATGACCCACGTCAAAGCGCTCGTCCACTAACTCCCAACCACGTCTACTTAGCGCACCCGGTAGCGGGATACGACCATGGTAATCCTCGGCTTTACGCAGCGTCGGAGAACAGTCATCGTCGTCCTGGATTTGTAGCAAAAGACCTTCATAATTTCCAAAGTATTGGTCAAAGTTCTCTTCGCAGGTCAGGTAGGTACCCCAAGGGGTTTTGCCGCCGGCGCAATTGTTTAAGGTGCCGTGGACCTGCGTCCCTGTGTCATCAGCTGAAGTCTGCAACAGCTCATGACCCGCAGCAGGTCCGGTAATTTCCATAGGAGAATCGCCCGTCAGACGACGATTATAGGGCGAGTTCTTTTCGTAATACCAACTGCCTGTGCCGCTATCCCAGCGAACCTCCACAATGGAAATGCCATGGGCGTTTTTCATGGTCTGCACCACATAAGGATGCTCGGCAATATAGGTTTCTAGGTCGGGTTGAGCCCAATTAGGAAACATAAGGTTGTCTGAGGTGTATTCATGGTTTACCCCAAGAAGACCACGACTAGAATTTGAGGAATAAGGATCCTTCCAAGGAAAGAAACCATTATAGTCACAGTTAAATCCAAATTGCCCGGCTTGTGCCTGTGCGCCTGCTTCAGTCTTCAAGATCTCAAGATTTGTGGTATCCAGATCAGAGTAACCCGGTAAGATGGCATCGCCCCAGCGGATTAAAACCTCTGCTTTGTACTCCGGGGGTACGATGACCATGTCAGCGGAGCTGCCCTGGATAGGGGTAAACCGAAGTCCATCGTTGCTACTGGTTGCTTTGGCATCGGACGAATAAAATAAAGACGGTACGATGGTAAACAAGGGTGCAGCCGCAGCAACGCCCGCGTTAGCTTTCAGGAAGGAACGGCGCGACATCAGGCGTCGTGTCATAATGTCTGCCAGTGGTTCCGTCATGGTCGGCCGAGCCTCTGTGCCTGGCGCCACATCTACACCTTCTGGTTTATCCAAACGGGTATCGTCCAATTGCGCCAGTGATTCAGTAACATCTTTTATGTTTTGCATCGAAAACCTCTAATTACTTCTCTGGGAAGGTCTACACGATTGGGAAAATCTATTTGCTGGTGGCGCAATCTGACACGACAGGATTAAGGTCTGGTTACAAAAATATGACTTTTTTGTTACCGAACTTTTTGGAAAGGATTTAAGTGAAACGTCCTAAATTATCCGGTGTTATTCCAGGAACGCTGTGAATACGTCCGTGTACGCTCCATCGCCGTCTCCCAACGGCGAAGGCCCTTCCATAACACCGGATAACTTATAGCCAGATACTTAAGGATTTTTTTAGTGCAAAAAGTACAACAGGCGAGATGCGTAGTGGGTAACGTCGCTGATAACAAGGGGAAAGTTTAAAGAATTTAAAAAAGTTTCCTTTGCAGAAGTGAGTCATTTGTTGAACAAACGGCATTCCATCGCCATTCGTATGTGGTGCTCTGTTCTCTTTTAATGTGAAGTAGCCATCTCAACGTTCGTTACTTCTTCCAATGCTTCTAGAGCAGGTCTTTTGGAATTAACAGCTCTTAGTAAGGTCCAGTAACCTAGAAAATTGACCCGTTGTGTTTCCACAACCTGTAAACCAGTTTCATCAATAAACGCTTGTCGAGAGAGGTCCGGACGAAACCCTAACATTTTGGAAAACGGTGTAATGAGCTTTTCTAGACGAGCCAGAATAGGGTTAGTGCTGTGAAAATGGTTGACGATAAAAAGTTCGCCACCCGGTTTGCAAACCCGCTGCATTTCTTCTACCAAACGTTTTGGATGGGGTACTACAGAGGCCACATACATGGCCACCACTTTATCAAAACTGTTATCTTGAAAAGTCATCTGTTCAGCATCCATTTCAAACAACTCCACCTGTTTCAACCCATGGCTTGTTTTGCGAGTCCGTGCCTTATCGAGCATTTCAGTTGACAAGTCGATGCCGGTGACAGCTACATGAGCGGGGTAAAGCGGCAAGGATAAGCCCGTGCCCACGCCAACTTCTAAAATATGATTACCCGATTGACAATGTAGCGCGTTGATAACTGCTCTGCGGCCTGGCTCAAAGACAGCGCCAAAGTAGAAGTCATAGGTCTCAGCGTAGCGCCGATAGGATTTACGGATCGCATCGATATCCAAATGGTTACTCCTTCATAAACGATATTAAAAGTGAGTCAGATTATATGAGTGACGCACTTTTGCTAGTAAACAGGGTTGTAATTCCGCCACTGAATTAAGATCGAGAGTACTGCTGTAGCTTTTCATCCACACGGTATGTTGCAGGGCAGTTTGATTAATAACATTTTTGACATTAAGCGGTTAACCCGGCTTCTCGACATCACATATGGTCTGAATGGCAGAGTTGGCGTGAGCATTATTGTTACGCTCGTTAACGTATTATTTGGGCAACAAAATACACTATTGTACCGAACTCTCGGTTGAAGGCGACATCTTATTATGTCATAACATTCAAAAGCTATATTTTTGCAGGGTTATACCGAGCAGTATTATAGGCGTTGAATGCTGAACTTGGTTAGTTTGTCTAAGTGCCCATCAATAAAAAATTATAAGTAACTGTTTTTTTGAAATTTAAAACCGGAAGCCTCTCTTTAGCGTCAATAAAGTTTTTTACTAAGGCTTCTTTTTAGGTATCTGCTCAGTCAACGGGTTGGCTGACGGTTTTATTACTAAAACAAGAAATAACCCCCGTCGATACGAATGCAATCCCCCGTGTGATAGGCGCTGGCATTGCTCATCAGATAAATTGCAATGGCGCCAAAATCTTCCGGTTGCCCCCAACGGCCTATGGGAACCCGTGGCTTAACGGTGGCGGTAAACTTTTCCGACGCAAAGGTACTGGCTGTCATGGTCGTTTCAACCCATCCTGGCAAAATAGCATTGGCGGTAATGCCATAGCGGGCTAGTTCCACTGCTAACGCTCCTATCATGGAAACCAACGCGCCCTTAGTGGCGGCATAATGCTCGTTGCGGGCAGCCCCTGAAATGGCGGCTATGCTGGCAGTGCCAATCAAGCGTCCGCCGGGATCACCTTGTTTGGCCCGTTCTACCATATGGCGGGCGGCCGCCCGCAGCGTATAAAACGACCCATCCAGATTAACCCCTAGCACCTGATGCCATGATTCGCTAGAGATTTTAGTAAACGGTGTTGGTGTCGCCAACATGCCTGCATTGGCAAAACATCCATCCACCCGGTCAAATTGTGCGAGGGTTTCGGTAAAGGCATGTTCTACGCTTGCCTCGTCGGCAACATCACAAACCAAAGCGGTAACGCGAGTGCCGTGGGGTTTGAGTATTTTTAGGGCAGCGGCATTTTTTTCTGAATTAGTCCCCCATAGACAAACATCAGCCCCGGCTTGGGCGACTGCTGCAGCCATGCCTAATCCAATACCCCCATTGCCACCGGTGATAAGGGCCACTTTACCGCTCAGATCAAAAGCCTGGTAGGTCATAGGTTATCCTTTTTGTGGTTTACAAAAAACATATTAACGTTACAAACCAACTCTAGAACAAAGCCTCTGCTGAATCTATTAAATGGTCTTTTGTTTAATGAAGTTAAGTTTATCCTTGAATTTTTTTTCAACTTTGGTAAAAAACTGCCGCTTATAACAAATTGTATAAACGGTGTCATGGACTCATCAATTTTTGGAACTCTCTGTCCTTACTTATGATTAAAACACAAGCGTTGACTAAACATTATGGAGATTTTGTCGCCGTCGATAATCTCTCCTTTGCGGTAGAGTCTGGTCAGGTATTGGGGTTTTTGGGTCCCAATGGCGCGGGTAAATCCACTACCATGAAGATGATTGCCGGTTTTTTGGCGCCCAGCGCCGGATCGGTCAGTGTCTGCGGCTTCGACGTGCAAGTCCAGCCCATCAAGGCCAAATCCTGTATCGGTTATTTGCCGGAAGGGGCGCCGGCTTATGGCGAGATGACCCCGCTACAGTTTTTAGACTTTATCGCCGATATCCGTGGTCTACGCAATAGCCATAAGCAGGTGCGGTTAGATGATGTTATTGCTCGGTTGCATTTAGAACCTGTTCTGCATCAATCCATTGAGACCCTATCCAAAGGGTTTAAACGCCGGGTGGCCTTTGCCCAAGCAATCCTCCATGATCCGCCGGTGCTGATTCTCGATGAGCCTACGGATGGCCTCGATCCTAACCAAAAGCACGAAGTCCGTGACCTGATCAACGGTATGTCCAAAGACAAAATTATCGTGATTTCTACCCATATTTTGGAAGAGGTCAATGCGGTATGTCATCGGGCTATTATTATTGCCCAGGGTCGTATTCTGGTGGATGCGACACCCGCTGCCTTAGAGGCCCGCTCCCGTTATCACAATGCTGTCACCCTACGGCTGGATAAGCCGCAAGTCGCCAAAGCGACCATCGAGGCATTGCCAGCGGTGGCCAGCGTCGAAGTGGATGAACCGGGCGGGCAACTAACCGCATTTCCTCATCAAAATAAGGTGTTGTTTCCTGTGATTACCGAGCTGGCCCGCCAGCAAGGCTGGACCATTAACGATATACGGGTAGAGACCGGTCGGCTCGATGAGGTGTTCCGTACCATCACTACGGAGGCGTCGCTATGATGAGCAGTACGGCGCAAACTGCCTTGCGACTGACGAAACAGGTAAGTCAGACAGCTTTAAAACGCGCCCGGCTGAGCCATGTGGGGATTCTCTTTACCCGCGAGCTAAACAGCTATTTCGCCACGCCGGTGGCCTATGTATTTATTATGATTTTCCTGATCTTATCCGGTGCTTTTACGTTTTATTTGGGCGGCTTTTATGAGCGCCGCCAGGCTGATCTGCAACCCTTCTTTGTTTTTCATCCGTGGTTATACCTGTTTTTGATGCCGGCCATCTCCATGCGTCTCTGGGCCGAGGAACGTAAAGCCGGCACCATCGAGCTGCTATTAACCCTACCTATTACCATGTTCCAGGCGGTGCTAGGTAAATTTCTAGCAGCTTGGTGTTT
The DNA here is from genome assembly GCA_964527085.1 of uncultured Candidatus Competibacteraceae bacterium. GTDB lineage: Bacteria > Pseudomonadota > Gammaproteobacteria > Competibacterales > Competibacteraceae > CAYRGG01. Next base: position 10,263 of record CAZGON010000040.1, on the reverse strand, counting down.
CGCCGGGTTAGCGTTATTGCTGACATTTCCTTTATGGATCACTGTGAACTATCTGGGCGATCCCGATAACGGCGTGATTTTCTCCGCCTATCTCGGTAGTTGGTTGATGGCCGGTGGTTTTTTAGCCATTGGGTCGTGTTTATCGGCGGCCACCCGCAACCAGGTGATTGCTTTTATTCTCACTGTCGCCGTGTGTTTTTTATTTATGCTCAGCGGTTTTCCCCTGGTGTTGGACCTTTTCGACAATTGGGCGCCGCAAGTTTTCGCAGATGCCATTGCCTCGTTAAGTTTTCTGACCCAATTTGATGCCATCCGAAAAGGTGTTTTGGACTTGCGCAGTATTGTCTATTTTGGCTTGGTGATCGGGTTTTGGTTGGCCGCCACCGCGGTGGTGATCGATGCCAAGAAAGCGGACTAGGAGAATGCTATGTTAAATACCCAGCGAATAACCCTCACCACCTTAATTTTACTAGTACTGGCCGCCTTATTTATTGCGTTGACCATGCTCAGCAACACCCTGCTGCGAGGTGTGCGTCTCGATCTGACCGAAGATAATCTCTACACCGTGTCGACAGGCACCGAAAATATTTTGGCCAGTATTGAAGAGCCTATTAATTTGTATTTCTTTTTCTCCCAGGACGCTTCTAAAAATGTGCCGGTGGTGCGCACCCACGCCACTCGCATCCAAGAGTTGTTGGAAGAATATGTGCTTGCCGCCGACGGTCAATTGATACTCCATAGCATCGATCCTGCGCCTTTTTCCGAAGCCGAGGATCGTGCGACGCAATTCGGCTTACAGGCGATTCCCGTAGGCACATCTGGTGAGAGTCTTTATTTTGGACTGGCAGGCACCAATGCCCTGGATGACGTGGCGGTGATTCCCTTTTTTCAGCCGGACAAGGAAGCTTTTTTAGAATATGAGTTGAGTGAACTCATTTATGGTTTGGCCAATCCTAAAAAGCCTGTGATCGGGTTATTGAGCACCTTGCTCATGGAAGGAGGGGGGTTTAATCCAGTCACCCAACAAGGGCAGGCTTCATGGGTTATTACCGAACAGTTAAACCAATTATTTGAAGTGCGCAGCCTCAGCGAAAATGTAACCATCATCGATGAGGATATCGATGTGCTGATGTTGGTTCATCCAAAAGGTTTACCAGAACAGACCCTCTATGCCATCGATCAGTTTGTCTTGGGGGGTGGAAAAGCGCTGATTTTTATCGATCCTCATGCCGATGCAGAGATGGTCAATCCAGATCCGAACAATCCCACTGCCGCCATGCTCGCCAGTCGTGCATCGAGCTTGACGCCACTGCTTGAACCTTGGGGTGTGATCGTGGCTGACGCTGTTGTGGTGGGAGATCGCCGTTATGCCTTATCGGTGAGCACCAGTCCTAACCAGGCAGCGGTTCCCCATCTAGGCATTCTGGGTATCGACAAAAGCGGTTTAGCCCAGGAGGATGTGATATTGGCGGAACTGGATATGATCAACGTGGCCCTGGCAGGTTATTTAAAGCCCAAAGAAGGGGCCGCCAGCACTTTAGAATCCTTAATCATCTCCAGTGAATTAGCCATGCCGATTCCCACCGAGCGCATGGGTCTTTTACAAGATCCTGCGCAGTTACAACAAGGGTTTGAGCCTACCGGGGAAACCTATGTGCTAGCCGCTCGGTTGCAAGGCAACGTCAAGTCCGCATTTCCTGACGGGCCTCCTAAAAACAATACTGCCGAAGCGGGGGATACAGCCGAGGAGGGTAAAAAGGACAAAACAAAAACGGATCATCTCAGTGAGTCCAAGACGCCCATCAACCTCATCGTTGTGGCGGATACCGATCTGTTGACAGATCGTCTCTGGGTGCGTACTCAAAATTTCTTTGGCCAACGCGTCGTGACCGCCTGGGCTAATAATGCAGACTTTGTGGTCAATGCTCTGGATAACTTAACCGGTAACAATGATTTGATTAGTATTCGCGGTCAAGCGGTATCCGCGCGTCCTTTCACCACCATAGACACCATCGAGCGGGAAGCGAATAGCCGCTTTTTAGCCACCGAGCAACAGTTGCAGCAGGAGCTACAAGAAACCGAGCGTAAGCTGGGTGAACTGCAAACCGGTCGCAGCGACGTCCGCAACAGCAAGCCGAGCTAGACCGTTTTCAACAACGCAAATTAGAAATTCGCCAACAGTTGCGCAAGGTGCGTCGGGATATGGATCGGGATATTGAGCAAGTAGGTACCCTTTTGAAAGTGATTAATATTGGTCTCATACCCTTGCTGTTGTCCGTATTAGCATTAGCTATGCTGTGGATCCGTTACCGACGCCGCACCGGGGGAGGCGCCAAAGCATGAGTAAATTTCGTTTATTATCAATTCTGATGGTTGTGACGGTGATCGCGGTGGTAGCGGTGTTTCGCAGCAACCGTCCGCCAGCCACGGAGGCAACCGTTGCACAACCGCTGGTAACGGATTTAAATAAAAACATCAACGACGTAACTGGGTTACAGATCATCGCCGGTGGCAACCGAACGGTGGCCCACCTTAAGCGTACTGATCAGGCATGGGTAGTAGCGAATCGATCCAACTATCCCGCCGATACGGGTAAGATTCGCGAAACCTTGGTTACCTTGTCGAATGCGCAACTAGTAGAAAAAAAGACGGCTAAACCCGAATACTATGAGCGCCTGGGTGTTCAGGATATGGAGCATGAACAAGCCACCGGCGTACAACTGAATATCCAGGGATTGGATAATCTTGTTGAATTGATTATTGGTAACCCGGCTGTCGGTAGAAATAGCGTCTTTGTGCGGCGGGTCGGCGATAGCCAAAGCTGGCTCGCCAGCGGCGACTTGTTGTTGCCCCAAGAGTCGGTGCAGTGGTTAGATCGATCTATCTTAGATATTCCCGCCGAACAAATTCAAGCGGTAACCATTCGCCACCCTGATGGAGAGATTATAACTGCGGAAAGAAAAGGGCGTGACCAGACTAACTTTACCTTGACCAATATTCCCGAAGGTCGAGAGCTGGTTGCCGAGAACGCGGCCAATGAATTAGAAGATACCCTGACTGCCCTCCAGTTGGATGATGTCTCTACGGTTGCAGAGAATAATCCCGCCGCCGCCGATGACGTGGTAGAGATAGACTATAAGACTTTTGACGGTAGCATTGTTCATGCCCAGGCTTTCCAAGCCGATGAAAAACCCTACGTGCATTTCACTGTGAATTTCGACGACGCATTAGCCCAGCAGTTTGCCGGTGAAGCTGAAAACAAATCATTAGATGAAACGACCCTGACAGAACGCCGCAAAGCAGCCCAACAGCTCAACGAAAAGCTTAAACTTTGGGTGTATGAGATCGCTAGTTTTCACTACGATGCTATGACCCAACGCCTGGCTGATCTGCTCAAGGAAGAAACAACGCCACAACCCATCCAAACTGAGACGGGAGTGATGCCGGCACAGCCCCAGTCTGACTCTCCTGTGGTAGATGATGCGAAAATAGAGTAGTTTGATATTTTAAGTATAACTAATCACCCTTGTGTCATTCTCGCCAGGGATTGGCGAGAATCCAGTGCCGTGGACGGCAGTTGCTGGTGACAACCGCCTGCCACCCTCCCTGGCGTCTGGATTCCGGCAATTCCTGCCGGAACGACGGGTGAGCAGTTATCCTTAAGTTTTATAAACTACGTTGAGGTTGATTAGTGCTTAGGAAAGCGTATGAAAATTGTCAATTTTCATGAGGCAAAGACAAATCTGTCGGCGCTTCTGGCCGAGATCGAGGAGACTGGTGAAAAGGTATTGATATGCCGCCGCGGTAAACCCATCGCTGACCTGCTGCCCCATAGAAAACGCAACCGTCTGGAACCTCATCCCCTAATGGGAAAAATTGGTATCAACTACGATCCCGTCGAGCCCCTCTCTGAAGAAGAATGGCCCGGGCATAACCGGTGACCAAATATTTGTGCGTTTTATATGTTGCCCAAAACCGCAAATATCTATCTGAATGAGCTCGATAAATATACGTCGAGTTAGAGGTTTTTACTGAAGTTGCTCGTTGTTAAGGAACGAAAAAGTCCTTTCCTTGTACTAACTGTGCGTTGACACCGATAAGCCACCAAGTCTTCGCTATCCTGCGAAGGGCTGAATTAATCAGTATTGACGATAATTGTGTCTGGATGTGCAGATTGTATCCAGCATGCTCGACATCCGCCACGCTACGGGAGCTAGCTGTGATTGATAAACCTCTCCAGTCCAATCCGGCCTTGCTGGGAGAAAACGCCCATCGCGACGATATTAACCAGCCCTGGGAACAGGATAATCAAGCCTGGTGGGATTGGTATGTGACGTTGGCCGATAACAGCGATCAGCCTATCGGCAAGCTCCAGGCTATGGACCCACTACCGTCGATACCATTACCCACCGATAATGACTTAGCTGAAGAGTTACGCACGCCTTATCCCTTGACACCCAGTGATTGCACTTTTTTTCGCGCCAACGGTTATATTAAACTGCAGCGGGTGTTCTCACTGGGTGCCATCTTACGGTTGCGTCAAGAACTGGTGCGGTTGCTCAGTGCGGCATTCGACACATCGCTGGACGGCGCCGCGACCGAGCGGTTTTTTAGTCTAGAAATGGTCTGGCTAGACAACCCGCTACTGCGGAAATTTGTGCTCAGTCCACGCATTGCTCAGATCGCCGCCGACCTCTTGGACGTGCCTGGTGTGCGCCTTTACCACGATAACGTGCTGTCGAAAGAACCCGGCTGTGGCCGTACCCCGTGGCACTTTGACGACCATCACTTTCCCCTTGCCACCCACGATGTGGCCACCGCGTGGATTCCCGCCCAAGCCATTCCCGTTGCCATGGGGCCACTGGCTTTCGCTAAACCCATCGATGTGTACAAGCTAGCGGAATCCATCGAATTCAACAAATTCGACAACAGCTATGATCGAAATATCAGTGAACTGTTCCGCCAGCACAACGTCGCCGTAGAGGATGGCCCGTTTGACATCGGCGAGGTCAGCTTCCACCACAATCTGAGTTTCCATACCGCCGCGGCTAATCGGACTAAGCAGAGTCGCATCGTATTGGCCAATACTTACTACGCAGACGGCGCCCGAGTAATTGATCAACCGACCATGGTATCGGGGGACTGGCAGAAGTTTATGCCTGGTGTAAAACCCGGAGAGGTGGCTGCCAGTGAACTTAATCCGGTTTGTTGGCCAGTGGAGTTGGCTAACCATGACTGACACATTTCAACGCAGTTGTGACCACTGGAGTGAAGCAAAACGCAGCGAGATGGAAGACTTTTACGCCTTGGCCTCGGTGGATTATCGTCACCTGGCGCAAGCTCTGGATTGGCAAGCTTGGTTGACAACCCAGCAAGCGCGAGTTGTTGGGCGTTCCCTGCGGCTGTTGGATGTGGCCTGCGGCTCCGGTAAGTTCCCCGTCGCCCTTAGCCGTTATGCCGGGGTGACGCCTGATTCAGTGCGATCCATCGACTATGGGTTACTCGACCCGTCGGCTTTCTCCATTGCCCAAGCACGCCAAGCACTGACTGTGCCCTTTGTGGCGGGCAAGGAATACCAGACCACCTTGCAAGCGCTAGATTGCCCGCGGGGCGTCTTTGACATTGTCTGGGCAACCCATGCTTTATACGCCCTGCCGGTGACGGAACTGCAGGCGGGACTTGAGCGGTTTATGTATGCCCTCAGTGGTACAGGTTTTATCGCCCATGCCTGTGAGGAGTCTCACTATCTGCGCTTTTATCGGCACTTTCTCGATGCCTTTCACAACGGCCAAGGTACACCCTACACTAGCGCTGAGCAGATTGTGGCCATGTTAGAGCATATGGGAGTGACTTTCGAGGCCCGCGAGATCACCTATGAGAACGGTGCGCCGGACACCCAGCGACAACAGGTGCAGGGCTATTTGCAGCGCTGTGTGTTCGACGATTCGTTGAGTTTGGATGACATGTTGGCTCATCCCACTACGGGCGACTATCTGGCTAGCTGTCGACACGTCGGCGAATGGCGATTCTCGCAGCGGGTTATGCTGATTTTTATTAATAATGGGTGAGGCTGTCGCTTTTTCAGCTTTGCCCACGATTTTATGATTTCTTACCCCTTTCTGCGTCAAGCTGGACCGGCTCTTGGTTTTGGTTTTTTGTTGGCGTTTGGTTCGAGTGTGGGTCAAACCTATTTTATCTCCCTATTTGCTGGTGAGATGCGAGCGGAACTGGACTTGAGCCACGGGGATTTTGGTGGATTATACACCCTCGCCACCATGGCCAGTGCTGGGATGTTGGTGTGGTTGGGTAAGTTTGCGGATCGGTTCGATCTGGTTGGGCTGAGTATATTGACCTTGGCGATCTTGGCTGGAGTGGCGCTGCTGATGGCAGGCATTCAGTCAGCGCTGTGGCTCACCATAGCCTTATTTGGCTTGCGTTTGGGCGGCCAGGGGATGCTCAGTCATCTGGCGATTACCGCCATGGGGCGTTGGTTTACACAGCAGCGAGGTCGGGCGCTGAGTGTGGCAATGCTAGGTTTTCCCATGGGCGAGGCGTTGTTTCCGGCGTTAGTGGCTCTATTGCTGGGTCTGCTGAGCTGGCGTCAAGTCTGGGTTGGCGCAGCGCTGGGTTTGGCGTTGTTTATCATGCCAATGCTGCTGTGGCTAGGGCGTCAGGTGCGACAGCGGGGATTGGATCGACCTGACCCGCAGTTGTCACAGAAAGAGGGTAAACAAACGGTGTCGTGGTCGCGCCAGCAGGTATTACGAGATGGTCGTTTTTACGGATTGTTGCCGGGGCTTTTGGCGCCACCGTTTATAATTACCGGCGTGCTCTTCCACCAGATCCATCTGGTGGAGACAAAAGCATGGACCCTCACAGAGTTTACAGCCTTTTATCCCCTTTATGCGGGTAGTGCGACGGCGGTGGCATTGGGTTTGGGCTGGCTGGTGGATCGCTATAGTGCCTCGCAAATACTGCCCTTTTACTTGCTGCCCTTGGGCATAGGGCTATCGCTATTAAGTATTAGCGATGAGCTGCTGGTGGCAGGGATGTTCATGGCGTTGATGGGTTGTACGGCAGGTGGCGCAACCATCGTGTTGGGCGCCTTATGGGCGGAGCTGTACGGTACAGTCCATTTGGGAGCGATTCGTGCCCTAGCGATGGCGTTGTTGGTGCTGGCGACAGCGCTGGCGCCAGGGGCAATGGGTTGGCTAATTGATCTGGGCATTTCGCTAGACCTGCAGTTTAGACTGCTGGCCGTTTATACCGTGGTATGTTCTTTAGGCTTTGGGTTGCTGCTGCCGTGCTTGAGCAGGCAACGTATACCGTCCGGATTAGTTTCTCGCTAAAGTATTTTCTATTTGACTGTACTTACCTGGTTTTATTTTCTTACTTTTAGGAATACTCATTTATGACCAATGAATATGTCAACGTGGACACCCGCTGGGCGCAACGCTTGCGGCGCGGTGAACAGCCTACCGAGACGGATCTGCGCGAGCATCTGTTGACGGTGCATCAGCGCTATGCAGGCTTCACCGAGTCTTGTGCCGGGCGCTGTCGCGACGATAATGGACGCAATAGTTACGAGTGGCTAGCAGAAGCTATAGACCCAAGTCGCCATCGACGGATCTTGGATTTGGCCTGCGGCAGTGGCGCTTTGACAGCTCTATGCCACCAACGCTATGCAGGACAGGTTAGTTTGATTGGAGTAGACATGAGTGCCGACGAGCTACTGCTTGCCCGCCAGCGGATACCCGATGAGACGGTCATGCTGTACCGTGGATTGGCGCAGGAAATGAGCTTTATCCCTAATGCGAGTATCGACGTGGTGCTGTGTCACTGGGCATTGCCCTTAATGGACCCGTTAGAGCCGGTGTTAGACGAAGTACGGCGGGTGTTACGTCCTGGAGGCGTGTTTGCGGCTATCGTCGATGGCGATCTAGACACAGCCCCCGGCTATGGTGAGTTGCACCATCTTATCTATGGCTGGGTGCAGCGGGAGTATCCGGGCTACGGCGCCATCGATTTAGGGGACGCACGGGTGCGCACAACAGCGGCTCTAGAGGAACTGGTGCAAGAGGTATTTGACGATGCGCAGGTGCAGATTGATCCAGCTGTGGTAAGCTTGCATGCTGCGCCGGATACGCTAGCACGGGAAGCGGCGGGTTTTTTCTATGCATCGTTTGTCCTGTCGGCATCGGCCCATGGGCAAATGCTCACAGAGCTGGAAGCATTATTTACAGCCCAAAGGTTAAACGGGCAAAGTCATTTTGCCATGCCTATCAATCGACTCCTGGTGCGACAGCCGTCCGATAATTCTGTTTCTACCCGCAAGGGTTCTAGCGCATTTTTGTCCCAAATGGGATAGAAATGATGTTCTATTTTTAGGTGATTTGAATGTCTGCTACGCTTGTAGAGTCTTTCCAAAATCTCACACTCAGTGAACCGATACTTAGAGTGTTAGACGATGTTGGCTACGAAAATCCTACCCCCATCCAGGCCCAAACCATTCCGCCATTGATGGAAGGGCGAGATATTATCGGTCAGGCGCAAACCGGCACCGGCAAAACCGCCGCTTTTGCGCTGCCCATTCTCTCTCATCTGGATACCGCTAATCATCGGCCGCAAGCGCTGGTATTAGCGCCCACCCGGGAGCTGGCCCTACAAGTGGCGGAAGCCTTCCAGGAGTATGGCAAATATCTCGATGGGTTTCATGTGCTGCCTATTTATGGCGGCCAAAGCTACCAGGTTCAACTCAAACAACTCAGGCGAGCAGCCCATGTGGTGGTGGGCACTCCAGGGCGCGTGATTGATCATATCAAGCGCGGTACCCTAGCACTTGAAGACATTAAATTTTTAGTGCTAGACGAAGCTGATGAAATGCTGCGCATGGGATTTATCGACGACGTGGAATGGGTGATAAGCCAAACGCCAGAACATCGGCAAATTGCCTTGTTTTCGGCGACCATGCCCCCGGCAATTCGTAAAATTGCCCAGCGTCACTTGAATAACCCCATAGAAATTTCTATCAAGGCAAAAACCAAAACGGCGGACACCATCCGGCAGCGTTTTTGGTTCGTCAGCGGTTACCATAAACTCGATGCCCTCACTCGACTATTGGAAGTAGAAGATTTTGACGGCATGATCGTATTTGTGCGTACTAAAGTGGCCACCTTAGAATTGGCTACAAAGCTCGAGGCGCGGGGCTACAATACGGCGCCGTTGAGTGGTGATGTGCCGCAAAATCAGCGCGAACACACGATTGATCGACTCAGAAAAGGCGGACTGGATATTTTGGTGGCCACAGATGTAGCCGCCAGGGGTCTGGACGTGGAGCGTATTAGTCATGTCATCAACTACGATATGCCCCATGACCCCGAAGCCTATGTCCACCGTATTGGTCGGACCGGTCGAGCAGGGCGCAAAGGGGAAGCGATTTTATTTGTCACCCCGCGGGAAAAGCACCTGCTCAATGCCTTGGAACGCTCTACCAAGCAAAAAATCGAGCCAATGGAGATGCCCTCCACCGAGATGGTCAACAACCAACGCATCGCCCGCTTTAAACAGCAGATTACCGATACTTTGGCCAAGGAGAATTCCGCGTTTTTTGTGCAACTGCTTGAGCAATACGAGCAAGAACACAATGTGCCCGCCCTTGAAATCGCCGGGGCCTTGGCCAAGTTGCTGCAGGGTGAGGAGCCATTGCTCCTAGAGGAAAAGGCAGCGCCGCCCCGGCGCGCACGGGAGCGCGACAATGCGCCTGATGCGGGGATTGGGATGGAGCGGTTTCGGGTCGCCGTGGGCCGCAATCAGGGGGTGAAGCCAGGGCATATTGTCGGCGCAATTATCAACGAAACAGGTATTGCTAACCATCGTATTGGCCGCATCACCCTCAACGATGATCATAGTACCGTGGATCTGCCAGCCGGTATCCCGCATAAAACCTTTGAACTGCTTAAGCGGATATCGGTGTTGGGGCACCCCTTGAATATTGCTAGCCTCGGCAAAACCCAAGATGACGGCAATCGGCGAGAAGCTCGCGCACCCAAGCCACGCCGCAAAAGCAATGCAGCCAGTCCGCTGCCGAAGAAAAAGCGTCGAGTCGCCTCAAAAGGGTAATGGTTTTATAGCAACATGGTTTAGTGAGTGATTCCGCGGATTTTGGGAGATTTGGACGTGCTTGGTAGAAATTATGGTAGTCCGGTAGCCCTAAAAAGGTAATGATTTAGTGGTGTTATAGTGGTGAATAAAATACCAGATAGC
>CAZGON010000039.1:0-23902 GCA_964527085.1 uncultured Candidatus Competibacteraceae bacterium | reverse complement strand
TAGCTACCAAATTTTTCCACAACGTGCATAATTTCTTTGGCCCAACGGTTTTCGGTAAGTTTATTAACGGAATTTTGCATATTATCGATCCTCTGTTGTCGCTTAAGTTTTCTGTTGTGGTATATGGTGCAATTTTTTTGCCAAGTCAATATAAACCCATCTTTACTTAGAAATATGGGCGAATTTGCCACTATCAAGTGGGTTTTTAATGTCAAAGACTGGACTTACGCTTTACTTAAAATGTCAAAAAGTCGACATAAAAGTTCCGTCTTACGACGTAAATTCGGTAAAAAAGCTCTATCGTGCCGAGGAGTGTCAATTTTGACATCTGTTTTTCATAAAGATTTTTAAGTCAAACATAAGCATTTGATTCTAAATTAAATTATTTCAAAGCTTGGGGATGGATCAAACACCGACGGGAAAGACAGGATGGATGATATAGTAAAGACGCGATACGATACTGGCTATCGTTGACGCTACCAGCAGTTTAGTAGGTTCATAAATAGTTTTACAGGTAGCTCTTAAATCTCAGTTAAGATGCCGCTTATAATTCCCCAAGACGTTCTTGCTAGCATGGGTTTTAGGAGATCTGCTGAGACTGTTGTGAATGCGTGCTTGAATGTAAAATGAGGGCAATTTTGCTGATTATGCGCCCAATCAGGGCAACAGCACTTAGCAACAAAATGACACCTTCAGAAGCGCTGGCTAGGGTGGATAAAACCGCAAAACTACCGATAACCAATAAAATGGCGATAACAACAGCAAGGGTGGTGAATTTCATATTATTATTGTCCTCTCGATAGATAAGTTTTGCGGATTTACTGATTGCTCAGCATAAATCACGCCAGTTTTTCAAAGACCTTGTCAAGAACTTGACTCTTTAGATTAACTCCATGATAAGTAAGCTTTTCTATGATTTATCAAGATACTCAAAGGATAAAACAACTATCTCAAATAAGCGTTAAAGACAATTAACCGACCAAAAAGAACTCACCTACGAGGTCACTTTTAGCCGCTTATTGAAATCATAACGGACATAAAACATGAGGACTAAAACGGCCGTCGAACAAGGGGGAAAAATGGAGTATCTGCTAAAATACACCCGGGTTTTTTGCCAGATCAGATTTAGTAACTTGTTAAAAAAGCTAATTTATTTCTCTCTAGGGTTATCCAGAAACCGTATTGTTGAGAACCATTTGTTAACTAGCAGCATAGGATAATCACCTATGGGTGCTTATATCGTTCGCCGTCTTACACTCATTCCACTGACTCTTCTGGGTATCATCGCCATCAATTTTGTCATCGTGCAGATGGCACCTGGTGGACCTGTGGAACAGCTACTCGCAGAATTCAGAGGTACTGCCGTATCAGCCACTGCCCGTATTTCAGGGGCTGGAGGCAGTGAAACCGCCAGTCGACCTACCCAAGGCGCAGGCGGTCAACAAAGTGCTTACCGGGGCGCGGAAGGACTTGATCCGGAATTCATCGCGCAGATTGAACAACAATTTGGCTTTGATAAGCCAGCCCATGAACGGTTTCTAACCATGCTAGGAAATTACTTTACTTTTGATCTGGGTGAGAGTTATTTCCGCGATCGCGATGTTTTAGCTCTGATCTTCGAGAAGTTGCCGGTGTCTATTTCCTTAGGCGTTTGGAGTACCCTACTGGTTTATTTAATCTCTATTCCCCTCGGTATCGCCAAAGCCGTCCGCGATGGTTCTAAATTCGATGTGGCCAGCAGCTCAGCGGTGATTGTCGGTTACGCTATCCCCTCTTTTCTATTTGCCATTTTATTGATCGTGGTCTTCTCGGGAGGCCGTTATTTGGATTGGTTTCCATTACGAGGGCTGGTTTCTGACAACTGGTCAGAACTCAGCTGGCCGGCCCGTATCCTAGATTATTTCTGGCACCTGACATTGCCTGTGACAGCCATGGTGGTGGGTGGTTTTGCTGCGTTAACCATGTTGACAAAGAATTCTTTTTTGGAGGAGATCAACAAACAATACGTGGTAACCGCCCGGGCAAAAGGCATTACCGAGCATCGGGTACTTTATGGTCATGTTTTTCGCAATGCCATGCTTATCGTCATTGCGGGTTTTCCCGCTACGTTAGTGAGTATGTTGTTCACTGGCGCTCTACTCATTGAAGTCATCTTTTCCCTCGATGGTCTTGGGCTGCTGGGATTCGAGGCGGTCATCAACCGGGATTATCCAGTGATGTTTGGAACGCTCTATATTTTTGGGTTGATCGGCTTATTGCTTAACTTGGTGAATGACATTACCTACCAGTTTGTGGACCCACGCATCGACTTCGAAGCACGGCAATGAAAATAAATCTTGCTAAGTTTGGCGAGCATTTGACGCCCCTCACCCGCAGACGGCTTGCTAAATTCCGGGCTAATAAGCGGGGTTTCTGGTCGTTATGGTTGTTTCTTGCTCTGTTTAGCATCAGTTTATTTGCGGAATTTATCGCCAATGACCGTCCTTTATTGATCTATTTTTCAGGTCAACTTTACTTACCTGTGTTCCAAGAATACGCGGAAACCGATTTTGGCGGGGTCTTTCCCACCGAAGCCGATTATCGAGATCCTTATCTGCAAGAATTAATTAAAGCCGATGGCTTTATCCTGTGGCCACCGATTCAATTTCATTACGATACTTTAAACTATGATCTGCCCGTGCCCGCCCCCGCTCCGCCCTCGTCAGAAAACTGGTTAGGCACCGATGATCAGGGCCGCGATGTGCTGGCGCGGTTAATCTATGGCTTTCGTATTTCTATTTTATTCGGACTTGCATTGACGTTAGTATCGTCGCTGATTGGCATTGCAGCCGGCGCGGTGCAAGGCTATTTTGGCGGTTGGACCGATTTGCTTTTTCAGCGCTTTTTGGAAATTTGGGGTGGATTACCCCAACTTTTTATCTTGATTATCGTCTCTAGCATCATCGTGCCTGGCTTTTGGACTCTGTTAACTATTTTGTTGCTGTTTAGTTGGACCTCTCTGGTGGGTGTGGTGCGGGCGGAATTTCTCCGGGGGCGGAATTTCGATTACGTCCGTGCCGCTCGCGCCCTGGGCATGAGCGATAGCAAAATCATGGTCAAACATGTGCTACCCAACGCCATGGTAGCCACCCTCACCTTCTTGCCTTTTATCTTATCGGGTTCTATTGTGGCGTTGACATCATTGGATTTTTTGGGGCTTGGTCTACCACCCGGTTCAGCGTCCTTGGGCGATTTGCTACGCCAAGGGAAGGAAAACCTGCAAGCACCCTGGCTAGGAATATCCGGTTTTGTGGTGGTGGCCCTTATGTTGAGCTTGCTGGTTTTTGTAGGCGAGGCAGTACGGGATGCCTTTGATCCTAGGAAGAGTGTATCGTGAACGAGACCACCAGTTACATACCCTCTACTACCCCTCTTTTACAGGTTCACAACCTGGCTGTCTCGTTTGGCCGTTCAGCCGCTGTCCGAGGTGTTTCGTTTAGCCTGCAACGGGGCGAAACTCTGGCGTTGGTGGGTGAAAGCGGCTCTGGCAAATCAGTAACTGCTTTGTCGATCCTACAGCTTTTACCCTATCCCTTTGCTTATCATCCCACCGGCAGCATTAAGCTGCTGGGTGAAGAGCTGCTAGGCGCTGCTGAAGCTCGCCTGCGGCAAGTGCGGGGAAATCGTATCGCCATGGTTTTTCAAGAACCCATGACGTCTCTTAATCCATTGCAATCCATTGAAAAACAAGTGGGTGAAATATTGGCGGTTCACAAGGGGCTGACGGGCAATGAGGGGCGTAACCGGATCATTGAGTTGTTGACATTGGTGGGGTTACCCAATCCAGAAAATCGCCTTACAGCCCTACCCCATGAACTGTCCGGTGGCCAGCGCCAGCGCGTAATGATGGCCATGGCCTTGGCCAATGAACCTGATTTGCTGATTGCGGACGAACCGACGACAGCTCTGGACGTCACCATTCAAGCTCAGATCTTAACCTTGTTAAAATCTCTCCAGAAACGTTTTGGCATGGCGGTACTTTTTATTACCCATGATCTTGCCATTGTGCGCAAAATTGCCGATACGGTCTGCGTGATGAAGGAAGGAGAAATCGTCGAACGGGGACTTGTAAACCCTTTGTTTGATTTACCTCAGCACCCTTATACGCAAAAGTTGCTAGCTGCTGAACCCAAGGGAGAACCGCCAAAGACCTCTAGCACTTCAGCCGAGGTGATTGCCAGCGAACAGCTACGGGTTTGGTTTCCCATCAAAAAAGGTATTGTTCGGCGAACTGTGGAGTATATAAAAGCGGTGGATGGGGTCAGTTTGACCTTGCGTGAAGGTCAAACCCTCGGGGTTGTAGGGGAAAGCGGTTCTGGCAAAACCACCCTTGGTTTAGCCCTGTTACGACTGGTGTCCAGTACGGGAATAATTCGTTTTCAAAATGCCCGTATCGATGAGTTAACCAGTAAAGCCATGCGGCCTTTGCGGCGGGAAATACAAATTGTTTTTCAAGATCCCTTTAGCTCTCTCAGTCCACGTCTGTCAGTGGGTCAAATTGTTGAAGAAGGTTTGTTGGTGCATGGTTTAGGCGGTAAACGAGACGAGCGCCGCGAGCGAATTGCTCAAGCGCTGACCGAAGTCGGCTTAGATCCAACCACACAAGATCGCTATCCCCATGAGTTCTCAGGTGGTCAACGTCAACGTATTGCCATCGCCCGCGCTTTGGTGCTTAAACCCCGTCTCATGGTACTGGACGAACCTACCAGCGCTCTTGATGTATCGGTGCAAGCGCAAATCGTTGAATTGTTACGTGAGCTGCAAACACGCCATCGTTTAGCCTACATTTTTATTAGCCATGATCTTCGGGTGGTGCGAGCCCTTGCTAATCATCTGATCGTAATGAAGGATGGAAAGGTGGTAGAAGCGGGAGAAGCAACGCAGATTTTTCAAAATCCCCAGGCCCCTTACACCCAGGCGTTGCTTGCTGCGGCCTTAAACCTAGAAGTAGAAGCAAACGCTGCTGTTGCAACATAAAATCAACCAACGCTTGTCGAAAAAGTTGATATTTTTTATTGCATTGATAGAGTAAACTTAAAACTTAACCTATCAGCAGGTTAGGTTATCTCAACTATAGGTGCACTGGCTTTCCAGATAATAACCCAGCCAATTTTTTTAGCTGAGTATCTCGTATAAATTTCTTGACAACCGGATCGGATATTTGCTCTCGACCTTGTAAGAAAGCCATGAAATACGCCAAGATCATTGCAATGCCGCCGATAATATAAGGTTTTTTCGGCAATTGGCCAATACCGCGCGCTATTAAAAATAAGGGATGATAACTCATGCAGTAAGCGCCCTGGCCTTGTTCTATCCTACTCTTGATCAAACCCGTTGCACCACCCGTAATACGATAATGATAAATCTTTAAATCCATAAAGCTTTGCACTTCCCAGCCTTTGGACAATGCCTTCCATTCATCCAAACCATCCCAACCCAACGTTGGCGTTAACCCACCGATAGCCTCGAAACAGGTTTTTCTATAGACTTTTGTAGGCCCTCTCACATGATCCCTGTGACTTTGTAAAACCCAACGCTTTCCATCGAGTTTTTCGTAGACAGCCCCACCGGTAACACCTAACTGGGGATTAATGGCAAATTGATTTAATAAAGATTCAAAATAATTACTTTCAAATGATAAGTCACTATCTAACTTCACAATAAAGTTAAAGTTTTTTTGCAGAGTGTGGTAACCATCATAAAACGCCTCGACAACTCCCTTGCCCCGCTGCCGCTTACCCCGGTCTTGCCGATGAATGAGTTTAATCCAAGGGTGTTCTGAGCAATAACGACTGACAATTTCACAAGTAGCATCGCTAGAACCATCATCGACAATTACCCATTCAGTGGGTTTGACCGTCTGTTGCACCATCGACCTAATCGTCATGTCTATGTATTCAGCCTCATTCCTGACCGGAGTGACAACCGCATAGTTCAAATCAAGCGCAGTAAAAACCTCGTCCTGGTGATTTTTTCCAAAAGATTCTTGGAAAACCAAATTTGACTTGGCTTTTCCATTCATTATTTTTACTCCATAAACAGCTTTTAAAATCTGATGTCGAAGCTTTAAAGACAATTCATCAAGAAATTCACAATCTCATTGTGCGATCATCTCATAACCTGTTACTCTCTTAATTAATTTATCTTTAAATGTTTAATCGCTTTTCCAACTTTCCTCAAAACTTTTTTAGGGGCCCCACGATAGTTACCATATAACGATGCTGTTGCCTAACAAAAAAATCTAAAAAAGCATATTTATCAAGTCATTAAATATTCCTTTTGATTTCGAAAAGTATTTACTTTTTTGATGGCCAAGCGTAACAAAAAAGCGATGAAAGCGACAAGACGACATCTGCGATAACCCTAATATCCTCTACCAGCCGCTCATCAACAGCAACGCTTTCACAATCCGCCCTAAACGGCACACACTCTTGTGAACTAACCTATGGCTTAAACAGCTTAGGAGCGGCATAATATCAGACATCGGTGGTTGTCCTTGGGTGTTGGGTTGAATTGGCTGATTTTTATCCTTATCCTAACCCTCTAGACAACCGCCCTCATCAAGCTTTGTTTGGGAAAGGTATTGATATATTGTGCAAAATTAAGGCATCTACGAGGCTTCTAAAAATCACTTCTCCTGTAAGAATTAGTCAGTAGAGCTTTATCAACATCCGAGGCAGAGTGTCTTTGTAAGTAGAGTCTTGACATTGACAAAGTTTGCTTTTAAAAAAACGCCGAAAAAATATAGCCAACTGGTACGTTACATCTAAAGCAGCTCTAGGCCAGCATTTTAAATGGAAAAATTTATACTGACCGACAAGCAGAATCATAAATACCAGCGCTGTAGGCATTCCTACCGAATGTGTATAGCCACTACGCAATATGTTACGAATATTTTTAAGCCGACTATGCTCAGATCTTCCCTATCAAGTACTAATCACCATTGGACGATTGGCAAGGGAGCAGGCAAAAACAGCTGCTATATGAGTGCTTCAACGCTACCTACCTCAACGTGTCGCACGGTTAGTATGCGAGACAGTATCGTTTTCCAAAAAACTAAACAGTCATATCGACGCCATTTGATATGTTATCCATCATTACAATTTAATTAAATTAAATTATTAATGCTTTATCTTTGGGAATACTGAAATCTTATACATCTTACTTAAAATAAATAAATTAGGAACTTTAAGAAAAAGCTATGACTAAATCATTTTTAGTTGCCAAAAAAATATTTCTTATAGGATTTTTTACACTGTTACTTGGCCATACCGGCTATGGCTTAATCTATCTGATATATAACGAACCCTTTGATAAGGATTCAAATTTTACTTCTGGCTTTGAAAGCGGCAATTTAGACGAGTGGACACATAGGGGAGCAAAACAGTTGTGCTGTGATCACTCTCTTGAAATGGTTAAATCACCCTCGCGAGAAGGTGATTACGCAACAAAAATCACATTAAATCGTACGGATCCCGATGTAAAAAGTAGCAAACGTGCAGAATTACGCCTGAAATCAACTAAGTTACATAATCATTATTGGTACACATTTAGTACGTTTTTTCCAAATGATTGGAAGGCTAGTTCAGCAAAAGTTACCTTTGCGCAATGGCATTGTGTACCAGATAAACTCCTTGGAGAAAGTGGGCGTAGTCCACCTCTTAGTATTTCTGTTGTTAATGAAGAGTTAAAAATTGTACTTTATTGGGATTCAACAAAGGTAAACAAGAGTGTTTTCTATAGATCAAATAATGAAGTACCAATTTGGTCAGGTCCTCTGCTACGAGGTCAATGGATTGATTGGGTTGTCCATGTTCGATGGTCCTATCAAGAGGATGGATTTCTTGAGATTTGGCAAAATAAAAACCTAGTTGCTCAAAGGAGTGGCCCAAATACCTATAATGATTGGCTAGCGCCGTATTTTAAAATTGGCGTTTATATTCCTTCTTGGAAAAATTCAAAGCCAAATCAAAAAGATGAGGTAAACACCTACAGTGTTTTTTTTGATGCCATCAACGTTCGAGAAGGTAAATCTTTTCCGTTTAAAACTTCAAAGAGTCCATACCTTAGTTCGCCTTTACCCTTTATTCCCTGAATCCCCCTAAATATAAATGTTTTTGATTTAACAATGCGTTCTTATGCTTTTCAGCCAAATGCCTTACCTAAGATTTTATACTTTTATTAAAATAATATTTTTGAGAAAGAATACTTTAAAAAAAGGTTAGATTAAAAGATTTATGTTCCATTTAAATATTAACTAAAAGACTGGCTTAAACATTTCTAAATACTTAATTTACCTTAGCTAAGGCACGATTATCAATTCAATCATATTTAGGCTCTATTAAATGAGAGTTAATAGAAAAATAAAACATATAATAAATATAGCTCAAAATCGTATAAATTTTAAAGGAATTAGTCAAAGGCCATGACATCAGAAAATGTATGTTCAATAGTGATTGTTAACTGGAAGTCAATTGAATTTTTAATACCTTGCATTGAAAGTATAAAAAAAAATACGCAATCAAAGCACGAAATAATCATAATTGATAATAATTCAGGATCAGCAGAACAAACGGAAATCAGTAAAATAAAAAATATAATAACTATTTTTAATCCTGATAATAAGGGTTTTGCTACAGCATGCAATCAAGGATTCCAGATAGCCCAAGGTAACTATATTTTTATGCTTAACCCGGATACTCTTTTGATTGGATCTACCATCGATATACTTATTGACTATTTGGAAAACAATACAACAATTTTTGCTGCAGCTCCTAAGTTAGTTTATGGTGAAGATTGTTCTCATCATCCTTCAGTAAAACACTTTACTAGTCCTTTTGGTCACTTTTTTCTTATGCTTCCGGTAGTTGGAAAACTATGGAAAAAATGGCGAAACATTTCAACAAACCCTAATAAACCAAAAATTATTGATTGCGTCTGGGGGGCTGCCATTATGTTTCGTAAAGAAGTATTTATGAAAATTGGTTTTTTTGATGAACGCTTTTTTCTGTATTCTGAAGAAGTCGACTTATGTCGACGCATGAAAATGAAAGGTATGAGGCTCGCTTACCATCCACAAGCAGTAGTGGCTCATTATGGAGGAAAATCACAAGAAAAATCAACAACATCAAAACAAAATTTATTTTGGACTAGTAAACTTCAATATTTTGAAAAATACTATCCCTCTTGGCAGACAACTCTAGCAATGCAGTTATTGTTGATACTAGTGAAGACAAAAGTTATTTTAGTTAAACAAAACGAGTTAAAACCAATTATACCTATATTACAGAAGTTCCTTGAAAAGGATACATAAACTAAAATGATAAAATCGATACTAGTCACACCTGGCAAAAACTTAAAAAATAATCAGCATTTGCAGATGCTCTACCACATATTAAAGAGCCATGGCTATGAAGCTGAGCCTTGGTCATTTTCCAGATTTGTAAAGTTAGGTCATAGGGCGATTTGGCACATACACTGGACCGATGGTTTTTATCGAGGCACCTTACTTAGTAAAGGAATAGAGAAACATTATTGGTGGTTATCAGGCATAAGATTTCTGCTCTTTCTTCTTATTTTTTCAATAGCTCGTTTACAAAAAACTAAAGTAATTTGGTCTATCCATAACGTCTCGTCTAATCAAGAAAAAAAAGGTTTCTTTCAAAAAGCTGTATATAAAATACTTCTGCGGTATGCCGACAAGGTAACAGCCTATAATAAGTATATAATTCAACAAATGAGCCATTACGGAAATCGTGAAATCATATTAATGAGACGCGGAACTTATGAAGGTAAGTATCCAAATGAAGTAGACAAATCAACTGCACGCAAAAAATTAGGTATTCCAAAAAATTCTTTTGTCTTTTTGATTTTTGGTCATATTTTACCATATAAAGGCGTTGACATTTTAGTGCAAGCTTTTCAAAAATTTCAAACTGAAGATGTCTTTCTTATAATTGCAGGGTCGTCTTATCGAGATCCTAATTACGGAAAAAAAATTCAACAGATGATTGAATCTGATAAACGAATAATTTTTCATGATCAATACATAGAAGACAATGAAGTTCAGTATTACTTTTGTGCTTCAGATTATACAGTATATCCCTATAGATATATATCTCATTCTGGAGTTTTGTTCCTTTCTATTACTTTTGGTATTCCTTTTATCGTTTGCAACAAAGGTGGAGTTAAAGAAATAGTTGATTTGGCCCCGGAAGCAGGAATTCTTGTTGAAGGAGAAGAAGAAATGAATTTATTAAAAGCTATGAAGCAAGCAAAAGATAAACAGGCTGTCGTAGAGGCTATTAGTTTTCTCAGAGACGAGTACCGTTGGGAAAAAATAGAAGAAGATATTTTAAAAGTTTTTGAATTTGATAATATAATCAATTGATAAATTTTAACTTTATTTAAAACGTAAAATTTATATGAAAATTCTTTTTGATGGGTGGCGCAAAATAAGTTTTTTGGCCCAAGATAATCTTTTAAAAGATTACTCAAGTTTTTTTGTTAGAAAGATAATTACCCAATTGCATTAAATGATTTATTGCTAATAGCGCTTTTACATATATTAACTTATGATCCATACCAATAGAAAATTTAATCTTCATCGTTAGAAATCTTTCATTTACCATTCTAATTTAAGTGAAGTAACAACGCAAAAACACTTTAAAGTCTTATTTAAAGCTCACTTTCAAGTTTAGCCACATACCATGAACACTATCCAACCTCTTTTTAAAGAAGGCTATCTTCACTCAGGAACTCACAGCTCCATAGTCAGGTCAGAGTTTTTCATCGTTTTCAAGACGCGTTTAAACTAAAAAATTTATTTTTGGTGCCTTTAATAGAAACAAGTCAAAGTTTAAAAAGGTTGTAACATGATCATAAGCCACAAATACAAATATTTATTTGTAGAAACTCCTCAAACTGGTTCGACTGCTATCAGCAAAGAATTGCGAGAGCACTACGATGGTCATAATATTTTACGCAAGCATTCTTACTATTTTGAATTTGAAAGGATAGCCAATAGTGTGGAAAAAAATTATTTTGTATTTGCAGGAGTCAGGAATCCTTTAGATGAAACTGTTAGCACATACTTTAAATATTTTAACGACCATAGATCACACTATACAGATTCAAATAAATTGCTTACTAAAGGCAGTTTTGTCACAAAAAACATGATAAAAAAGTACAATTTTGCACAAAAAAAAGAAAAGACATTTCAAGATTATGTAGAAAAATTTTACAACCGCATTTATACAAACAGCGTTGATATTAACAGTGAATACTGCGACTACATCATAAGATTTGAAAATCTTAGCGAGGGGTTTTCAGAAGTTTTAAAAAAATTAAATATTCTTCAAGTTAGACCATTACCACAAATAAACAAAACTGATCACAAAGATCAGAAAACGTATGAGCAATACTATACAAGAGATATGAGAGATCATGTAACAAAAGTATTTGGACCATTTATGAAAAAATGGGATTACGCTTTTCCGGATGATTGGAGTGTAAAAAAACCTTCTTCAAAAGATTTGTTAGTGTATGACTCATTAATTAAATTAAGATTGATTTACGTTAAACATTGCAAAACTGGCTTCTTAAGAAGAGCTGTTGTGATAAGAAATTTGATAGAATAAATGCAATAATAATATTTTGATAAAAATTAATACTTTTTGAATTCAAATTAAAAAGTGTTTATAGTTAAATTAATGTTAACTCTACTACTTTATTAGCAAATATTTTATTAATTAGAACAAAATCATATTCTTTCTAACTATTTGGAGAATATTTGATAACTTGAGTGACAGGTTAAGGCATCATACCTACTTAACAAGTATAGTCATAACGAACAGGCCATGTTATACAAATATAAGGTATTCAAGTAACTAACGAAAAATAGAAGAAAGTATTTATTTTACGCTAAAAAGAACGAATTTTAATTAAAATGACGGTCTGCTACCCAATCAGATAGATCAATTTGCAACAGTTCTTGTAACTTCATAATATCTTCATAAAAAATATCACGCAAATAAACGAACTCATGGTTTTTTAACTGAGGTTTGTCAAGATTAGACAACATGATTGAGCGACGTAATTTTCCTCTAACTTCGTCATTACGTATAAAAGTCCGAGCAATTCCACTAAAGTAACGCTTTCTTTTTGATAAAAAAAGACGTTGTAGAAATTTAGACTTTGGTCGTCCTGAGACATTAAAACGTTCAGTAGTATCGATGCTAATATTCTCTACATCAAGAAAAGAAAATATTGACTCAACAACCTGTTTGGCGGCTTGGTTTAATTCACTATAAAGAAAAAT
Organism: uncultured Candidatus Competibacteraceae bacterium; assembly: GCA_964527085.1. GTDB lineage: Bacteria > Pseudomonadota > Gammaproteobacteria > Competibacterales > Competibacteraceae > CAYRGG01. The sequence continues at coordinate 11,544 of CAZGON010000039.1, read as the reverse complement.
AAGTATATTTTTTCGATCAAAACAATCAAAATATCTCTTAATAGCCTCATAATATAAACCTCGCTTTACATGCCAGAAATAGGGAGTATAACCTTTTGTTATTCTTTGTTCTTCCAGTTCAATTGATTTTAAAAAACTTACATCTTCACACATTTTTTTTACTAAACTCATATGCTCTGAATAAGCCCGATCAATGGGATTTCTTAAAATAATAATAATTTTTGCATCAGGGTTCCAAGCTTTTATACGTGCCGCAGCTTTAGGACATGATAGATAATCTGTTGAAGCTTCTCCTGAAAGCACATTTTCAGCAGCATCTGCAAATAAAGCTAAATAATCCTGTGGCTCGTTCACCATATGCGTGTTATACCAATCAGAAGTTGGACCTACGAAATTTCTCTCATACCCGCAAAAAAACATGGGTTCTTTAGCGTTTGGTAAAAAGATTTGTGGATGTTGAGCTAAATATCTATATAGAGAAGTTGTTCCTGCCTTTGGAGCTCCAGCAATAATAAAATTAGGATGTCTAAATGTTTTTAACTCTTCAGTAATCATACCTTAATTTCTTCCTATTACTTTTACACTCATAAACATATATCCTTAACTGAATTTTTTCAGCTGGAAACATATATGGTGGTTTTTGAATTGGTATTAATAGATGTCTAAATAAAAAAATATTTTTATCAAATCATCAGTTTTTATTCTATAATACGTATTTACTATTCTTAAATATAGAAATGTAGAGTAGCAACGTTTTTCTAGTATGGTACAACCAGTTTTGTCTAACCATATAATATCACCGCTAATGTAATATTACTCAAACAATGATTGAACCGATCTTGCCGCTATAATCACATAATTGAATAATCATACGCTATATTAAGAGCACTATTTAACATTCGATTTAGTCTTAAGGAATAGTTTAAAAATTAGTATTTTATAATATTACAAATAATGGAGATCCGTCAATCACATTATAACTAATTTAACATTATGAATTGACTAAGAGAATCTAATTTAATCTTATCAAAACACCTTCAATTCAACCATTGTTTATAAAAAAGACGTCAAAGGCAAAAAACTCTCATCAATCGCCATTAAGGTAGGTTATTTTAAAGAAAAGTCGAACAAATTATTTAGACACTGCCCCTATATCTAAGTTTACAAGTAATAAGTATATAATGTGGTCTTACTTAAAAATCACATTATTAAAAACATACATAATAGATTTAAATAATTAATTAATGAATTGATTAAACTTATCTCATTTTCTGGAGAACTAATAGTGATTTCCATGGAAACCACCACAAAAAATCGAAATTTAGACATAATTATTTTGATTGGTTTAACTCTATTAGCCATCTTAACTCGAAGTTATGGGATTTCGCAGTGGGCAATTAACCATGACGAGTACTTCACAGTTATGCATGCGGCTGAACGTTATAACTCATTTGTTAACCCAGCTTACTACAATTTAGTATTAGCAAGCTCTTACTTATTTGGAGTTAGTGAATGGTCGGCTCGTCTACCTGCCCTGTTGCTAGGAATCCTGAGTGTCCCGATTTTTTACCAAAGCTGGCGCAATGTTTTTGGTCGTAACGTAGCTTTTATCGCAAGCTTACTTATTATATTTAGTAGTTGGCATCTATGGTACTCTCAGTTCAGTCGCTTCTACACCGGCATCTTTTTATTCGGATCATTAAGTTATTATTTTTACTACCAATCGTTACGATTAAACAATTTAAAACATCTAGTTTGGTCTTTTTTGACAGCTCTGATTGCTATTTTATTTCATACAACGTCTGTCATGATTATCGTTTCATGTGGTACTTTTTCTGCAATTCTTCTAATTCTAAAATCAATTAGGCCATCTATCTATTCAGTTCGAGTTGCAAAAATTTATTTCTTTGTTTGTTTTTTTATTGGATCAATTTTGTTTATAAGCCTTTTAAATCTGGTATCAACAAGGCAGTCTCAAGGATTAACATGGGGTGACTCATTCGTAAGCATGATATTCCAAATATTAAAACATGTTCAATTAACTATTATAGTAAGCGCCTTTTTTGGAGCTTTACTAATGTTACGAAACCGATTTTGGGACGGATTATTCCTTGCTGTAAGTATTAGTTTATCTATAGGGTTTGTAATGTTCTTTTCATTTTTTTTAAACTCTCGATCGGCTTATATGTTTCATACTTTTTCTCTAATTTTTTTATTTTCCGCTTATTTTATTGAACAGCTAGGACGCTCTTTACCAAAGTATCATATTGGAGTATCTATGATTACAGTATTTTGTATTATACTTTTGTTACCTGAAATGGTCTCACACTACACAGGAAAAAAAAGCTTAGACGTCCGTGACGCTATAGAATTCATCGAAAATGCGTATCAACCCGGAGATCGAGTACTTTCTTTTGATGTCGGCTTCATTTATTATGCAAAGGACAAATTCTTACTCGAGAACGACCCCGGAAATCCATATGTATCTAAAAATTGGCAAGAAATACTTGAACCTTATGAGACAAAAAAACATAGAACTTGGATTATTCTCAACCGATACCGAAAACCGTACGCCAAGCAGTTGGAAGCATGGCTTATCAAAAACACTAGCTTAATGTGGCGCAAGTTCCAAAAAAGATATGACTATGAAGTTAATGGGTATGAAATATTTTTGTTAGATAAAGAATAACATACACGTTACTTATTAAGTTTTACGGCCATCAAGCCTAAGCCGCGCAAGTGCTAGTTCGTCAGTATTATTTATCATATGCTTGTTTTTGATGTCAGTTATTCTATATATTATTTTGCTTAACTAGTTTTTCAACTTTATTATAATTTACTTTAGTATTATTATTTATTCCTGTCGTTAAGTTTGTCAGCATTGCCCAAGATAGGCATATCAAAACGATACCTCTTGGTCTCGTAAGATAAGTAAGCGTAACCAAAGAAATCAAAATACACATAAAGTAAAAACCCACAAAGGCTGTTATTTGCCAATGCTCTTGATCGGAGGCATTTTTTAATGTTATCCATACCTTCCTGTAAAACACAACAATCATCAACGTCAATAAAATAATCCCTGGAAGGCCAAACGCCTTTAACCATACCCAATATCCCAAATCTGCCCTATATGCGGCTGCGACAATGGATTTAGCCTCCCAATCTTGCCAGTTTCCTCTTATTAATAAACCTCCACTACCAGTAAAAAAATTATCTACAAAAACTTTCCATGAGTCTTCGAATTGCTGTAATCGACCTGCCCAGGTACCTTCACCTCGAGTTAGGTCAGTATAAGTTGTCTCAAATGCATTGATTAAAAGATTTTCTTCTGGATTTGTGTATATAAATACAACTAGAATTGCCATAGTCATTACACTAAAACCAATTAGTAACTTAAATTTCTTTTTAAGAAAAAGCATTATTAGTATAGTAAAAGAAACTGCAATAAGATGTCCTCTCGTTTGCCTAAATACAATACCACCATAAATAAATGAGAAAATCAATAAAGAATTAGTAATAATCTTTTCTTCATTAATGTATTTCCAAAAGTGCCAAAGAGCAGCACAAACAAGTATCTCCATACCCGGGACAAATGCTCTAATAACTCCTGCACGTTCACCATGCCCTTCAGCAAGCCGATGATCAAAAATTTTAAATCCAAAATAATTAATTAAAGATAAGACAATCAGAGAAATAGCAATGACTGTAAAAATATTTATCATTATTTTTATTTTTTTAGTGCTATCTAAAGCAATAACAAACAAAAAAAATGATAAATAGTAAAATTGAAGCCGGGAAATTATCAAACCATCCAAAACAGATTGTGAATAATTAATAGAAGCAATTGATACTTGAGTCAAAACCAAAATTAAATAACAAAAAACCCAGAAAGAGAAAAAACTTACTAAGTGCTCAAGTCTATTATTAGCAAGCACATAGTAAGCTATACCTAAAAATATTAAGGGCAAACCCAAGTCTGATATATCATTAATGCCTGGAATAATATCTAACGGAAAAATATTGAAAAAGTCATTTGCAAAGGTGAGTATGAGCGTAAGAAGAATATACTTTAGCATAGTAACAGACTTTTAAATTAATCTTTTATACAGAACTATTGAATCACAAGGTTCAAAAATCATTTCTCATAATGAGTTCGCTTAAAATTTTATGTGTTTATCTTATTTCCATCGCTAACAACAACATTTCTCGATAAATTTGATCAATTTTTTGAACGGCGCATCAAAAACATTAATCCTAGTAAAAAATTTACACTTCTCACTTATATTAATTTTTTATTTTTATTCTAACTCCTCCAATGACTTTAGAAATGTCATAAGCATTTCTAGCATGGAGAGAAAAAGCTTTTAAAGCAAGTAATGCCAGAAAAGTATAGCCCACAAAGAGAATATATTTAAAAACTAACTGCTCTCACAAAACAACTTTAAGTAAACCTAGACAATTGTAAACCTACTTCGGTCAATATTAGTCGTGATGATGCAGTTTGTCACATATTCTGAACTTGATAAAGGTATTTGCATATCTTAGTGATTAATATTCTAATAAAGCACTGAAGAAAAATAGTTTTGCGGTTTAATTTAGGCAAAACCTCTGCCATAACTTTCGTATGACAGAGGTCTATATTGCTCATTGATGTTCTTTTGCTACTTGGATGTCCACTTTTTTATTGTGAGCCCGGTAGGAACTTTCGGTCTAGTGGGAGTAGGGCCATCACCTATAGCAACAGTTTTATAGTTTGCATTGCCTGTAGCAATACGCACTTCATCGAAATAAACCACGTACTCCGTTTTTCTTTTCTCTGGACCAAAGTAAGCTCCTGTTTTGAAGTACGGTCCTTTAACATGTCTTGCATAGGCATCTCTAATGACATTTTGACCTTTAACATCGGCGACCAGTTTACCGTCTATCCATATTTTGATAAAACCATCTGATTTTCGAGATCTCTTTAAATTCATAACCACATTAACCCACCTATCCAAAGGTAGTTTTTCTTTATAAATTTTATCTCTTTTTTTGTCTTTGGATGATTTATGCGTTTTTTCCGTCCAAATTCTTTCTATCTCTAACTTGCCATCACCAGCAAGAAAACTCATTTCAGGGCCAGGACCTGACTCAATAATTTGTGAGACTATAATCCTACCTGACTTATTCGAAAAATCTTTTGGAAAAAACATGTTCCAACCAATCCAAAATTCTTTACCCTCGGGAAATGCTCCAACTGGCGTGTCTTTAGCGAACCTTATCTCTGAACGTGACTTTCCGACCGTATGATCTTTACACGGATCATTTTTTTCCCAACCTTTTAAACGTACTTTGAGAGATTTACGACCTGGAAGCTTTGGCGAATTGACAATTGAAAATGAATGATCGTAACAGCCACCTGCTTCTTTAATACCCTTTTTATCTAAGCCACCTGATTCAAAATCTGCGCGAAATACATAGCTTGCCGCTGATGCGGTGAAACTAACAGTCAAAAGAAAAAACACAACAGCACAATCTTTAAAGGTTAGTTTTTTTGAAAAAATCGTCTTATCCTGTTTCATAAAAGCATCTCCTAGATCTACTAAAAACTCAAATCGTGTAAGTATTACAATATCGTTTTTAAAAACTTTAATATTCTCTTCTTTAAAACATTTTTTTATTTTTTTATCTCTGGTTTTAAATTTAATAAATATGTAACATGTAACCCTAAGAACATAACTTCAAAAGCTCTTATGTTTTTGTACACACCGGTTTTGAGAAATTAGACTCACCTGCTATACCATATGCACGAACGCGAAAGCATGCAAATTTTCCTGGTTCCAGACCTATATCTTTACCAATATTGTAAGTAACTGATGGCGACTTAGCGTTAATTTCTTTTGACTCAATATGAAGATCAGAAAGCATTGTAGTGACAGTACCTGAAGTCGGACCATAATAAACAACGTAACCAAGAACGTTGTTAGAGCCAGGTTTCCACTGTAATGTAATGTTATCGCCTTTACCGAATGACTTATCTTTCCCTACTGTCACTGTAATACTAGCAATCTTAGTAGAACCATTAGAATCAAGAATTTTGACAACGAATATGTCTTGCCCTGTATAACCACTTTTTGGTTTATAATTAATCACTTTGCCACGCTGTATAGACACTCTACCATGAGAGGGCTTGCTTATAATGGAGACTTTTTTAAATTTAGCGGCATATTCTGTAACATCGATTTTTGCCAGTGAATTTAATTGTGTAGTAACCTCAATTGGTTTTTCATTTTGACCCTCTGATTCGCTACCAATATTTAAAGTGTAACGAAAATATACGGTATTATCTGACTTCCGATTCTTGGACCAAATCCACTGAGCAGAAGAGTTTTCTGGGAAAGCTTTGACATTCTTTTTCCAGGGAGATGTGCCGTATTTACCGTAGGTTTTTGTCGCAACCCACTTACTGTCATTGAGGTTAATTCTATTCCAGTTCGATATTTTGGTAGTGGATACCTTCCACTTTGCATCACTTACGAGTATTTTGTTTCCAATAGTGATTTGAGAAATTAATCCCGCTATACCGTCCTTGTTCGTCGCTTTAATCGCAAGAACATTTTTTCCCTTTTGAAGAGCTACTTTATATGTTTTAGCTTGTTTCCACTGATTAGAGCTACCAAATCGCTTTCCATTAAAATAGACCTCCTCTGCATTGTCTGTGCTGATAAAAATTATGGCTTGTTTTGCAAAAGCATCAAAATTCGAAGATGAACTTGATTCTGCTGAGCTTAGTCCAGAGAAAACTAATAGGCTAACTACAAGAAAACAGTGGTAAAGGTATTTTAAGGTTTTCGAAGAATATAGGTGGGCTAAGAATTTTTTGTCCGCTACATTTTGAAACCGTTGAGATAGATAATTTTCCATTACAGTAACTCCTAATATCTTGACGGTCAAAAAGAAAAATACCTTCGAGACAAAAGGAGTTGCCGTACAAAAAACTAACAAAAATGTTTAGTTTGTACTTTTAGAATGTTTCATCTGGCAATCCCGCTGTCGTAGGATCAAGTCCCTTAGACCGGTAATTTTGCGTCCCCACCTTTAGGTGAGTTTGCCATTTACAGACACAGGAGCACTAAAGCAAAATACGGACCACTTTTTAAATGACGCTTGTAGTAGAACTTTAGTTATTTATTTTACAGCTGAGCTAGTTTATGTTGACATATCAATTACATAATAGTTATTAGATGATTTTAGAGTATATACCTAGTCTAAATTAACCATTCAATCCAGGTGTTTGCAGGAAATATTCAAACTTAAGAATTTGTAATGTATAGAATTAGAAGCTATCTATAATTTGGTGTTGTTTTCTTTAATCATCATCTCATGAAACACCCTATATGGCTGTATTTATGTACACATTCAAACACTATCTACACACCTCAGAAGATTAATTTTTTAAAATTTTTTGTTTACCACATCAATGCTACTAAAATATCAACGTTACAAGCTTTCAATCGAATCCGTCAAAATCGGACTCCCCAATTGATAATTTTTGTCAAAACATGACAAAATCATGATAAATTTTTTCACGACTGAGAATTCTTGCTCAAGTGGCAGGCGGTCTTGTTTTTATAAAAATTATTTTATTTTAACTTAATAAAAGGAGAAAGATTTAAAAGGATATATCACGATGAGTTTAAGGCAACTGATTCAGAATGGCTGCAGTTTCTGAGAAATCAACTTATACAAACGGATTGTACAAGTGATAAGTTTGCTACCTTTGTGTAGCAAGAAAAGTATTGCACATCTACTTAAGCAAATGACCCAATAATTAAAACACAAAGTTCGGCACGTAATTCGCATAAAAAAATGTGACCCCTGAAAAAGGGCAAACCCATCGAAAGGTGGGGACGCAAAGTCACCGATCTAAGGGATCTTGATCCTAGGACAGCGGGATTGCCAGCTAGACCTTATTTAATCTGTAATCAATTGGGTCGCTAATTAAAGCAACGTTTTACGTCAGACATGACAACGTTTTTTTAAATCAATTTAACGGCGACCAGCACATTTGAATATCATCAACCACCGGTGATGATTTTGTTGTTCCATTCATTCGAGACGGTTTCTCAGTCTCCAGTTTGGTATGGTTTAACATTTCTTATGTGCTCCAATGACCAGCTTATATGGCAACTCCTGCTCTATCGGATTATCAGTCTTGATGACCCAACAACATGGAGTTGCAACATGAACCAGACCTTTCCTGACACTTTTTGCCCAAAAGCAACGAACACTATTTTTTGGCCAGTCTATTTAAACAATAGTTCAAATATTACCCGATATTTATTAGCTTTTCTTAGCATATTTTTACTAGCCACATTACTAACATTTCCAATAAAGGGTAGTACTAAAGATCTTATTAATTCAACTAAAGCCACGCTCACGTTAAGCACCGACAACGCTGAGGAAGTGTATTTTAATGGAGTGCGTCTCGGTGGCTCCGACGTCTGGCAACAGGCTAGCACCTACCAAGTGCCCTTACAGACAGGCGAAAATGTGCTTGCCGTCAAAGCCACGGACGCTAGCGGTATTGCTGCATTTATTGCCGAGCTTGCCACAGATAGTAAATCCGTTGTCAGCGATAGCAGCTGGAAGATTTCTAAAAAATGGTACAAAGGCTGGAATAAAGCTGACTTCAATGACAATAACTGGGCTCCGGCCACGTCCTATGGTCAGTACGGCGTCAAACCATGGCGCAAAAACGTTAAAGGCTTTCCAAACACCTCCTCCGCTCAGTGGATCTGGTCTAAAGATCGCAAAAACGACAATACCGTCTATGTGCGCTATACCCTTGAGGTCGCAGCTCCTTTAAACATCGCCCTAAACCAGCTGCCAAACGGCAAAGCGGGAATAGTTTATAACCAAACAGTTTTTGCCAAAGGTGGTGTTAAACCATACAGCTGGCAGATAGTAAAAGGTAAACTACCAGAAGGTGTGGCTTTGAATCCGGTTAGTGGTGAAATTTACGGCTCACCCTCTAGAGCGGAAACTGCTACGTTCTCTGTCCAGGTCACAGATAACGTTGGGAAAAAAGCTATCCAAGAACTTACCTTAGCCATCAGCACTTCTTCGATGGCCACGCTCACGTTAAGCACCGACAACGCTGAGGAAGTGTATTTTAATGGAGTGCGTCTCGGTGGCTCCGACGTCTGGCAACAGGCTAGCACCTACCAAGTGCCCTTACAGACAGGCGAAAATGTGCTTGCCGTCAAAGCCACGGACGCTAGCGGTATTGCTGCATTTATTGCCGAGCTTGCCACAGATAGTAAATCCGTTGTCAGCGATAGCAGCTGGAAGATTTCTAAAAAATGGTACAAAGGCTGGAATAAAGCTGACTTCAATGACAATAACTGGGCTCCGGCCACGTCCTATGGTCAGTACGGCGTCAAACCATGGCGCAAAAACGTTAAAGGCTTTCCAAACACCTCCTCCGCTCAGTGGATCTGGTCTAAAGATCGCAAAAACGACAATACCGTCTATGTGCGCTATACCCTTAACCTCCAAAGCCCTACTGGTAAAATCAATGAACCAATTACCGTTAAAACCAACACAAATACGGCGTTGGACATCAATCTTTCAGAGCACGCCACTGATCCAGTCGGTATAACTGTTATTGGCGAACCATCTCACGGTAAATCTTCTGTAAACGCTGACAAAATAATCAAATATGTACCAGATTCTGGTTACACTGGACAAGACACATTTTTGATAAAAATTGTTAATGCCGATGGTACTATTAATTTTGCAAGTGTTACGATAACCGTAGGAAACACTATTTTACCGAAAAATATTAGACTTACACTAAATTGGAGTCCTAATAGCGATACTGTTGCTGGTTATCTTGTTTATTACGGCCCCACATCTGGCACTGTTACTCAACAACTTTCTGATTTACATATAGAGTCGGGAGAGATCAATCCTAAAGCACCCTCTGTCACTTACGATGTTAGTAAAGATTTACAAATGCAGGTGGGAGATAACGTGTGTTTTGGAGTAAAAGCATACAATACAGTAGGTGAATCGACACTCTCAAAACTTACTTGTGCTAAAATTTAATCGGTATATTTGCCTGATGAATATAGTTAGTAACCCTCGCTTAAAGGCGAGGGTTTTTTTGATAAATCAATTCTTGGAGCAACATTAGTTTTATCGTTAACATTATATTTAAAAACTAAAATTAGACTAGCGTAATCAGCAAACCTCAACAATAACACCGTTTTGACTACCACTCAGCCGGTTTTATCGATAACATTAATTGCTAATATTTTTAATATCAGTCTTTAGAACCTAAAAACACCCGTTGTTAATGTCTAATTTGTTTAGACGTTTTATAACCTATGTCATAGCATGAAAAATCCATGCGACCGCCAAAGCAAGGAGTGACATGTCTAGAGTACATCCTATCTTTGCAATTACCGGCTCATCCGGCGCAGGCACCTCAACGGTGCGGGTTTCCATGGAACATATTTTTCGCCGCGACGGCATCAATACGGCGATTGTGGAAGGAGATAGCTTTCACCGCTACAACCGTGAGGAGATGCGGCAACAAGTTGCGCTATCGCAAAAAGAAGACCGGGTTTTAAGTCACTTTGGCCCTGAAGGTAATCACTTCGACAAATTAGAAGCCTTGTTTCGCGAATATAGCGAAACGGGGACAGGACGAAGACGGTTTTATATTCATGATAGTAAACAAGCGGCTCACTACGACCAACCCTTGGGTAAGTTTACGGATTGGGAACCCTTACCGCTTGATACCGATCTTTTGTTTTACGAAGGGCTCCATGGCGGTTTGGTTACCAAGGATGTGGATATTGCTTGCTATGTGGATTTGCTTATCGGTGTAGTACCCATTGTAAATCTCGAATGGATTCAAAAAATTCACCGGGATACCGCCGAACGAGGTTATAGCGCGGAAGCGGTGACTGACACGATTCTGCGCCGCATGTACGACTATACCCACTACATTGCACCGCAATTTTCACGGACCGATATTAATTTCCAACGAGTTCCCACAGTGGATACCTCTAACCCCTTTATCGCCCGGGACATTCCCACTCTAGACGAGAGCTTTGTCGTCATTCGGTTTCGTAATATAAAAAAAACTCCAGTGGACTTTCCTTATCTGCTCAGCATGTTAAATGGCTCTTTTATGTCTCGTCGTAACACCATCGTGGTGCCTGGGGGTAAAATGGGCATAGCCATGGAAATTATTCTACAGCCCCTCATCGAAAGGTTAGTTCAGAAAAAATTAGCCTTTTAAAGAAGGCTGAAGGGTGTGACGAAAATAGCAAAACAACGAACGGACGAGTGCGATGCAAACCGGCGTTACCTTCACCCGTTTTCTTATTGAACAACAGCGTTGCAACCCTAGTGCGACCGGCGATTTTAGCTTTCTCGTTAACGACATTGTCACGGCGATTAAAGAAATTTCTCACCTTGCCAATCGCGGCAACCTATAGCAATTGAGCATATGGTTAGGACATGACTTTAAAGGCGTTATCCACCGCA